>QGUH01000774.1 GCA_003242355.1 Pseudomonadota bacterium | reverse complement strand
TGTGGGCTTGGGAATTTGTATAAGAGACCGAGGCTGCCGCCCCCTTCCCCCCCGCGAAGCGGATGCGCGCTTCGAAGCGGCCGTAGCCATACTGTGTCCCGGAATAGAACTCCCCACTCGCCACGGCGTGGGCCAGCCGGGGCGCTGCGAGCATCGGGAGGAGGCAAAGCGCCGAAAGACCAATTCGAATCCTGGGAACACGCATCGTCGGCTCCGTTCTTGGAGCTTTAACCGCTGGCGCCACTCTGGGCGTTCGCATTTCTTGAGGAATGTCGACAAAGCACCGACATGACGAGACGGCGCACGACGCACCGCGCCCAGGCGGCGCGTGGCCGACGCGCTCGCTCCGCGGTACGCTCCCGTCCGTGGTCGCCCGGCACCGAGCGCTGTACCAGCGTTTTCTTCCGGAGCCGAAGACTCGGGCGTTCGTTTGGAAGTATTCCCAACCCATCGGGGGCCGCCGGCCCCGGCACTTCCACGACGAGCCCGAGCTGAACATCGTCGTTCAGGGATGGGCGAAATTCGGAGTCGGGGATCGCATCGTGCGCGTCTCTCGAGGAGAGCTGCTCGCGTTCCCGTCCGGCCAGGATCACGAATTGCTGGAAAGCTCTGCGGATCTCTACCTGTACGCGATCGGCCTCGATGCGGCGTATGCGGCGGAGGTGCTCGGCACGGGCCAGGCGGAGCTCGCGCCGCTGCACGTCCGGCTTTCGGAGAGCGAGTGTGCGGCGGTGTTCGAGCGTGCGGCAGAGCTCGTCGATTGCCCCGCCGCCGAGCAACGCGGCGCCGAGCTGTGGCACCGCATCCACTGGCTCGGGCGGCGCTCTGCCGAACGCTTGGGGCGCCCGACGCACGTGCTCACGCGCCGCGCGCTCGCGCGCATGGCGCACGCCCCGGAGCTCGGCCTCGACGCGCTGGCGCAGGAGCTGCGCGTGCATCCGAGTGAGCTCAGCCGGCAGTTCCACCGGAACATGGGCGTGACGCTCGTGCGCCATCGAGCGCGCCTCCGCGTGCTCGAATTGATCCGCCTCGTCGATGCCGGGGAGCGCGACTTGATGATGGCCGCGAGCGCCGCGGGCTTCGGCTCCTACTCGCAGTGTCACCGCACCTTTCGCGCGGAGCTCGGCTGCTCGCCGCGGCAGTTTTTCCATTCCGACGTACGCCAGCGGATGCAGCACGCCTACGCCGATCACGCGGCGCAGGCCGAGGATGGAGCCCGCGTCTCGGGGTGACGCCGCGAAACAGAGACTACGGCGGGAGAAGGTTGGGAACGCGCCGAACGATGTCGACGACAGCGCCGAGCACAGTGCCCCCGTGGAGCGGGCCAGCGCACGCCGCCCGTGCGCCAGCGCAAGCCGCCCGTGCAAAGCGGGGACTCGAGCGCTGCGCCCCTGCCGAGCTCATTTCGGCGCGCAGGGGCGGCGCGTGCCGCCCCTGCAAAACGCGGTCGGAACGCCGATCGGTCGAACCGATCGAGGGCTCAAGGCAGCGTGTGCTGCTTCAGGATCGGCCAGGCGATGTTCGCGTTGCCCGCTTCGTGGCCGCCGCCTTGCTTCGTGCAGAGCACGACGTCGACTCCGTCCTTGCAGCCCGAGTACTTCGTGCAGCCCTGCCCGTCTTCGGGCGATGCGCCGCCGCTGCATTCGTTCAGCTGACCCCACTTCTCGAACGTGGACTTGGCGCCGAGGAACGTGATCGCCATGTCCGGGACGACCGAGGAGAATCCGCCGTTGTACGGCACGATCGGATCGCCCGTGCCGCGGAACGAAACCACGGTGATGGGGCGCGCGGGCTTGCAGGTGCCGACGTTCTCTTCGAGCAAGTCGAAGGCGGCGGGCGCCACGGCGGCAAAGAGATCGGCCGCGTGACACGCGAGGTAGTGCGACATGCCGCCGCCCATGGAGAAGCCGACGGCATAGATGCGCTTCGGGTCGATGCACGCGACCTTCTGCACGTCCTCGACGAGCGCGCGCGCGAACCCGACGTCGTCGACGTTCGCGACGCAGCAGGGCCCCACGTTCCAGGCGTATCCGGCCGGCCCGGACTGTCCGCTCGGGAACGCCATGATCACGCCGTCGGCGTCGGTGACGCGCGGGTACGGCGAGCCGTTGCGCTCCTGCGGACCCGAGCCGCCGAGCGGGTGGAAATCGACGACGAGCGGGACGGGCTTGGTGCCGTCGTACTGCGCCGGGACGTGGAGCACGTAGCTGCGGTTCGCACCGCCAACCTGAACGGTGCGGTTCGTGTCGCCGGACTTGAGGGGCATCGACGGACAGGTCACGGAGCCGCCGCCGCTTCCACCGTCTCCACCCATACCGCCGCTGCCGCCGGACTCCCCCGCAGCCCCGCCGTTTTCTCCGCCGCTCATGCCGGCGGAGCCCGCCGCGGTGCCGCCTTCGCCGCCGCCGCCAGCCATGCCGCCGTTGCCGGCGCCGGGCGAGCCGCCGCCCATGTTGTCCATGCCGCCGAGGCCCGCCTGGCCGCCTTCTGGGAGTCCGCCTCCGGGCGGCGTACCGCCGGTGGAGGGAGCGTTTCCGCCGCTCGCTCCTCCTTTCCTGCCCCCGGCTCCATCGTGCCGCCCGCACCGCCGTTCACCGGCGGAGCGCCGCCGTTCGCGCCGGGAGCTCCGCCGGTAGGCGTCGTCGGCGTGCCGCCCTGTGCGGCGACCATGCCGCCGCTCCCAGGGGCGCCGCCCGACTGACCCGACGTGCCACCCGTTTGCGTTCCGGTGCCGGGGCCGATGGGATTCGGCGTCGGCTCGGCGTCGCTGCAGCTCGCGAGCGTTCCGAGAACGAGCATCGAGAGAATCACGCGACCGAGATCGCGGAATCGCAAAATGTCTCGGTTTGCGCCAGAACCAGCCTCCGCTCCCGGGATCGGAGCTCCCAGGATCGACGTGTCTCGGTTTGGGTCTCTCTTGGAGCTGACGACGGGCCCCACGTTCCGCAGGCTCATGCTAAGCCCTTAACG
>QGUH01000773.1 GCA_003242355.1 Pseudomonadota bacterium | reverse complement strand
CTCGGGCGCATTGCGACCGACGACGACGAGTACGTCGATCTGCAAAGCTCGTCCAACACCCGCGTCGAGGCCATCAGCCCCGCCGAGGACGGCTCGGTGGCGCTCACGTTCGTCAACTACGGGCGTCGTTTGCTCGTCGTCACGGACGAGAGCGGGAAGCTGCTCTCGGCCGCGGCTCCGCCCGAGGGACGCGCGCTGCTCGGAGCGACGGGCCTGCGCGCGATCGGCATCGGCAAGAGCTCGCGTCAGCTGTGGGAGTCGCTCGACGGTGGCGTCACCTTCCACCCGGTGTTGCGCCTGCCCGTCGACGTCTGCCCGGAAGGTGCGTGGTGCGAGGTTCCCGTGCGCTGCGCACCCCCCGGCTGCGTCGTGGGCGACAAGCTGTCGCGCATCGGCTGGGGCGGTCAGGGCGACGGCGGAAGCTCGGTGCTTCCGCCGCCGCTGCGTCCCGCTCCCGCGGAGCCCGATCGCACGTTGCGCGCGCCGATCGCCTGCACGCTCGAGCCGCGCAGCTGGCAATCACTCCCAGGAGTGATGGAGGCCGCGGGAGCCCACGACGCGGCGCTCGGCTCGGTCGACTGGTACGTGGTCGCCGAAGATCCCGAGCGCGCGAGCGTGGACGTGCTTTCGTCTTCGGGCGGCCGCGTCGAGCGCATCCCGCTCTTTCTGCCCACCGATCGGCCCGAAGAGCACGCGTACGCGGTGATCGATCAGATCGAGGGCGTCGCCGCGATCCGGTATCGGATGCCCACGTCCGGCGCCTCACCGGTCACCGACGTCGAAGTCGCCTGGGCCAACTTCCTCGACGGGCGCACCGTGCGCACGACGGTTCGCCACGATGGCGTGCTCCCGACGTCGCTGCGCAACCGCGGTCCGGCACGCCGCGCCGAAGCCGAGCTCGTGAGCATCGCCGCGGGCGGCCTCTATCTGCGGCTCGACGAGCGCTCCCCCACCCTGTTCCTCGACGGCCACAAGGCGGTCGAGCTTCCGACCCCGAGCTGGCCCAAGCCGCTGTATCCGGCGCGCGCCGAGATGGCCCACGTCGGCGGAAAGCACCTCTCGCTGCTCCTCGTGGGGCGGGGCGCGGGCGTGGTCCGCACGATCGTGCCCGCCGCGCGGGACACGGCGCCGAAGCTCGACGCGTTCGCGACGGGGATGGCCCATCCAGAGCGCTACGGGCTTTCGCAGGTCGTGAACATCACGTACGCCGGCGGCGTCGCGGGCCTGTACGTCGAGGTCCAGGACGATCGCGAGCGAAGCGCCCGGGCGCACGTGTTCCCGTTCCAGGCGACGGGGCCTGCCGTCGGCGCACCGATTCCGGTTCCCACGCAGCGCGATCTGGGCGAGCAACCCAAAGCTTGCACGGCCGAACGTCGCGCGCGAACGCCGCGCGTGGTCAGCGCGCCCGCGCCGGGCAGCCGCCACGCCGTGGTCGTCGGTGACGCGGTGGAAGGGCCGCGAACGCTGCTCACGGGAGCGGCCGTACTGCACGGCACCCCCAACGAGCCCTGCGTCGCGGCGTTCGGCGCGCTGCTCGTGCCGTCGGACGCGAGCCAGGGTTCCCGAGAGAGCGCGCTGGTGATCCCGGGAGAGGCCGGACGCTCGGTGTTGTTCCGGGTGGTCGGGGGGCGCGACAGCGCAGAGATCGTGTACCGCCCCATGTCGTGCCGCTTCGATCCCTCCCTCGAAGTCCCCTCCGACGTGCACCGCGTGCTCGGCCTGCTCCGCTGAGCCGCAGAAAACGCGGGCGGCTCACGCGTGCGCGCTCGGTGAACCGGCACGACGTGCACCGCGCGCTCGGCGGCCTGCTCCGCCGAGCCTGAACACGGCGCTCCGCCCACTCGCCCGGGCCACGGCGTTCTTCTCTCGCAAAATAGAGCTGCGCGACGCGCGCCTTCGGGGGCTCGATGCCCCATCGGCGCGCGCGCTCGTCGTCCCGGCAGGCCGCTCCGCGTCGCTCGAGATTGCGGGATCAGGGCCGCTGCGATAAGCGACCGCTCGCAATGATCCCGCGCTACACGCCCCAGGAGTTCAAGGAGCTCTGGTCGGACCGCACGCGCTACGCGATCTGGCTCGAGGTCGAGCTCGCCGCGTGTGAGGCCGAGGAAGAGGCCGGCCTCGTGCCGAAGGGCACCGCCGCCGCGATCCGGAGCAAGAACATCGCGCTCGATCCGGCGCGCATCGAAGCCATCGAGGCGACGACGCGCCACGACGTGATCGCCTTCCTCACGCACGTCGAAGAGCTCGCCGGAGAACCCGCGCGCTGGCTGCATCGCGGGATGACCTCGAGCGACGTGCTCGACACGAGCCTCGCCATTTTGCTCGTCCGCGCGACGGATCTGTTGCTCACGCGCCTCGACGGGCTCATCGCGGCGCTCGCCGCGCGCGCGCGCGAGCATGCCAAGACGCCGATGATCGGGCGCTCCCACGGTATTCACGCCGAGCCGACCACCTTCGGCGTCGCGCTCGCCGGCCACCTCGCGGAGATGAAGCGCGGTCGCAAGCGACTCGAGGCCGCGCGCGAGGAAGTGCGCGTCGGCAAGATCGCGGGAGCGGTGGGCACCTACGCGCACCTGTCGCCGGAGATCGAGGCGAACGCCCTCGCGCGGCTCGGGCTCGTTCCCGAAACCGTCTCCACGCAGGTCGTGGCGCGCGATCGCCATGCGGCCTTTTTCGGGGCGCTCGCGGTGATCGCGGCGGGCATCGAGCGGTTGGCGACCAACGTGCGGCACTGGCAACGCACCGAGGTCGGCGAGGCCGAAGAGCGCTTCGCCAAAGGCCAAAAAGGCTCGAGCGCGATGCCCCACAAGCGCAATCCCGTGCTGAGCGAAAACCTCTGCGGGCTCGCGCGCGTCGTGCGCAGCGCGTGCGTGCCCGCGCTCGAGAACGCCGCGCCCTGGCCCGAGCGCGCCTCTCCGCATTCCTGGGTCGAGCGCAGGTATTGCTCTTTTAAAAATCTTAAGCCTCCCAACG
>QGUH01000772.1 GCA_003242355.1 Pseudomonadota bacterium | reverse complement strand
GTTCGCCACGTTTTCGGGGTGGGGAAACGCGACAATTCACACCACGTACTCGGTCGAGCACAACCCGTCACTGCCCACCTGTGAGGCGGAGGCGCTGCTCGCGCGGGCCGGCACCCAGGAAGTCCTCGAGTCGTTCACCCACATCGAGGGCGGGCGCGACGGTTTCGTTTGGATGGCCGCCTCGCGGCGGCTCGCGTGCGCCAGTGCGGGGCGCCATTGGGCCCATGAGCGCGGCTGCCCGTCGATCAGCCGTCGCGCTACCCTCTCCGTGCCTCCCGCTTCGCGAGCTCCCGGAGCGCGCTGCGGCCGACCCACGCTTGCGCGCCCTGGGGGGAGGTACTCATGCGTCGCGCGAGCTCGAGCACGCGCGCTTCGTACCAACCGGACTCCAGAGGGCGTCGGCGAGGGCGTGATCTTTGCCGAGCTGTTTCGCGTAGGCGCGCAGCTCGGCGACGGTGACGCCGAAGGCGTTGGCGTTGGGGATGCCGAAGCGGGTCAGGCCCTCGCGCGTCCTCGGGCTGGCGTTCTCGCGAAGCCAGCCGAGGACGTCATCGACGGAGGTGCTGCCCGCGGAGCGCTTGCGCGTGGATGCGGCGCTGCTCGCTCCGCTCGGCGCGGCCTTCTTCCGGCGAGGCATCGCGCCGAGCGGAGCGCGTCGTTCACTCGAGGTGGAACGAGTCGATCTCGAACGCGCGGTTACCGGTGAACTTGAAGCACAGATCGTGCGCGCCGGACGTGTTGGTGATGGTGCAGGTGAGGGGCGCGTACATGTTGGCGCCGCCCGTGCTCTTGACCTCGCAGGTGCCCACGGAGGTGCCGGTCTTGCCCGCGATGCAGCCGTCGATCACGAACTCGATCTGGCCGCCGCCGGAGGCCGAGGCCACCTTCAAGACGACGCTCGTCGCGCCGTCGCGGAAGTCCACCTGGGAGTAGGCGATCCAGTCGCCAGTGTCGATCTGGGCGACGCGGACGACGCCGCCAGCCTTACCGTCGACCTCGATGCCCTTCTCTTCGGCGAAGCGCTCGGCTTCGACCTCTTCGAAGGCATCGAGGCACTTGATCTGACTGACGGTGTAGTCCTCCGTGCTCATCGAGATGGTGTTGATCTTCCCGTCGGCGCCGTACGTCAGCTCTTGAACCGCGATGCTGCGGTTGTTGACCTTGTTGACGCCGAGCTCCTGCTGGAGCTTCCGGTTGTGATAGAAGAGATAAGTCTTCCCGGCGAACTCGACGATGGAACCGTGGTTGTTGTTCCCGTTGTTGATGTTGCCGTTGTTCAGGATCTTGCCCTGATACTCGAAGCCGGACATCGGCGAGGTGCCGATGAGATACTCCAGCGCGGCGCCGTGGCCCGACGAGAAGTCCGCGGAGTAGCTGAAGTAGTACTTCCCGTCGTGCTTGTGCATGAACGAGGCCTCGAAGAAGGCGGTCGTCGGGATCGTCGTCGCCATCGAGTCCTTGATGCTGGTCATGTCGTCGTTCAGACGCACCACGCGGGCGTTCTGGCCGCCGTCGTCGCCACCCCCGAAGTAGAGGTAGCCTTGCCCGTCGTCGTCGACGAAGCACGCCGGGTCGAACAACCAGGGCACGTTGGCGTTCGGGAAGCTCTTCGTGACCAGCGCCTTCTTGATCGGATCCACGAACGGGCCGCCGGGATGGTCAGCGACCGCGACGCCGATGCTCGAGCCTTCGTTCGGAATGTACAGATAGTACTTGCCGTTCTTGGTGCAGGCGCCGGGCGCGTAGAGGTAGTTCGCCCACGACAGCTCGTTGGCGTGAATGATCACGCCGTGATCCTGCCAATTGACCATGTCGTCGGACGAGAAGACGTGGTAGTCGACCATCTTGTAGTCGTCCTGCCCGTCGACGTCGTGAGACGTGTAGACGTAAATCCTGTCGCCGTAGACGACCGCGTTCGGATCCGCGGTGAAGATGTGCGAAATCAGCGGGTTGCGCGCGCGTCCGTTCGGTTTGCAATCCGACGGCGGGCGTCCACCGCTGCCGCCCGAGCCGGCGCTTCCTCCGACGGCTCCCCCGCTGCCTCCTTCGCTGCCGGTCGCGCCGCCACCGCCCTGGGGCGTACCCGCTTCGCCGCCCTGCGCGCCGCCAGTGCCGCCCTGGGGCGTACCCGCTTCGCCACCCTGCGCGCCGCCAGTGCCGCCCTGGGGCGTACCCGCTTCGCCACCCTGCGCGCCGCCAGTGCCGCCCTGGGACATCCCCGCTTCGCCAGCGGTCGCGCCACCGCTACCGCCCTGCGTCGTTCCCGCGCTGCTTTGCGGGCTGCCGCCCTGGCTCTGGTCCGTTCCTCCGGAAGGCTGCGCGCCGCCGCTCGGGTTGGGAGCCGCGCCCCCGGTCGGCGCGAGGCTGCCGCCGGTACCAGGCGCCCCTCCGCTCTGTTGATTCTGGGGGCTCCCTTCGGAGCACGCGACGGTCAACGACAAAGAGACGAGGAGCCACGGTGAGACCGTAGGCGTACGAAACCCACAAAGCATGGGCCGTAAATACAAGCGACCTTCGCCACGAGCAAGGCGTTGTGTCATCTTCTTCGAGCTTACGAAACCTTAGGAAAGAGCCTTCGATGCGCGCTCTCCCTCGATGGCATTTTTTTTGACGGAAACGGCGCCTTCGTCCCACTGCGCAGCCCTCGAACGCAGGGCGCCCGAGCCCCGGCGGAGCAGTCGCGCGAGCGCCGTCATTCGTTCGAGTCGCCGCACGTGACCGCGCTCAGGCGCGCGCACAGGCCTTCGTGGCAAGTGAAGCCGATGGCGTTATGCCCCAAGAAACGACAGGGCTCGCCCTCGAGCGCCCAAGGCACGCAGCGGTCGTCGTCGCAGAACCCTCCGAGGCACACGACGTCTTCGAGCCCATCACAAGGTTCGCCGATATTCACGAGCCTCCGCCCCGTGCAGTATCCGTCGATACACGTTTCCTTATAAAACTCTAGAGCTCCGGCAAAATAGAAAGGTGTAATTG
>QGUH01000771.1 GCA_003242355.1 Pseudomonadota bacterium | reverse complement strand
TATTGGGGCGATTGTTCACTGCGTCCTGAATGAACAGATTCAGATCGAACGTCAGCGAAGGAATCGTCTGCTTGCTGACGTAGGAGATGCAGGGGCGGTTGCCGTTCGGTCCCACCCAAACGTCCCCGGTGCCGCTCACGCCGGGAATCGTGACCCCGGATGCCATCACGCTGCCGATGGGCTGCGCGTTCGGCGGATCGTGCAGCCACACCATCAGATAGCCGCCCGTCGGCGACTCCGGATCCCCGCCGGCGCTGGTGCTGAACCACACGTCGTACGCCGCGTTGTACGTCCCGCTCACCGAGCCTGCGTTGTGCGTCCAGCTCGTGTCGATGCTGGTGATGGCGCTGACCTGCTTGGGCAGATTGCTGCCCGACGTCATGCGATTGTAATTGGAGCCGATGAACACCGACGGATAGGAAACCGGCGCTCCGTTGGTCGGATTGTTGCCAGTCTGTCGGGTCACTTCGAAGGCGGTGCCGGCGACGACCAGCGTTTGCTGAGCGCCGGCGCCCCACACGTTGTTCTGCACGACGTACTGCCGGCCATCGTGCGTGACGAGCATGCTGTCGTACTGCCCGGTGATCGTCTGCCCCTGAAGAGTCGGCATTCCACTGCTTCCGGTTCCGCCCGAAGCATTCGTTCCACCATTCGATCCGGGTGTGCCGCCGGTACCCGGCTGTGTCGTCGTGCCGCCCGTGCCGAGGGGTTCTTCGGAGGTCTGCCCCGCGTCACAGGCTACTCCGGAGAGAAGGAGGAAGGAGAGTAGAAGGAACTTCGAGCCGGTCTCCGTCATCGCGGTGAGACACTAGCACGCCGCGTAATGCTTGCCGCCGCGCCGGCAAGCCGCGGAAATGGTCTTTCCTCTCGACGTTTTCTGGCGCCTCGGCGCTCGACGTTTCGTTCGGTGTGCTATACGGGCGCGCGCTGCCGTTTGCAGCATTCGAATCCGCGTCCACACGGCCAATGTACGACAGTCTGCGACTGGGGCAGCGCGCAGAAGCGGGCGTTCCCTTCGAACGCGAAGCGAGCGCGCGAGGCGCCGGATGACTTCGGACGGCGAACCACGCACCCTCCGACGAACACTCGAGAAGCTCGCGCCGTACTTCGCAGAGCGACGCGGTCAGCTGCTCTGCGTCGTCGCGCTGACGATGGCGTCCGCATCGCTCCAGGCGTTCGAGCCGCTCGTGTTGAAGGCGCTGTTCGACAGCTTTCTGGAACGGGGCGCGATCGATGGCGTCGTCGCCCCCTTTGCGGCGCTCGTCGTCCTCCTCGCGGTCCGCGAGGTGATTGCGCTCACTCAGGATCGTGCCTTCTGGCGAGTGCGCATCGCGTTGAACTTCTCGCTGCTGCAGGCAGCCGTCGATCGGCTGCATTCGTTGCCCCTCTCGTACCATCGCGATGCGAGCGTGGGAGCGACCATGACGAAGATCGAGCGCGGCATCTCGGGCGCGATGACCGCATTCACCGACGTGCTGCTCCAGTTCGTGCCCGCGCTCGTCTACCTCGTGGTTTCGATCGCGGTCATGCTGCAGATCGACACGCGGCTCTCGATCGCCGTGCTCGTCTTCGCTCCCCTCCCCGCGATCGTCGGCGCGATTGCCTCCAAGGAGCAGATGCAACGGGAGCAGAACTTGATGGATCGCTGGACGCGCATTTTCGCGCGCTTCAACGAAGTGCTCACCGGCATCGTGGTCGTGAAGAGCTTCGTGATGGAGGAGCGGGAGAAGCGGCGCTTCATCGACGGCGTGGCCGAGGCCAATGGCGTCGTGCTTCGCGGAGTCGCCACGGACTCCCGCTACCACGCCGTGCGGAACGCGATCATGCTCGTGGCGCGCCTCGTCGCGCTCGGCCTGGGCGGTGTCCTGGTGATGAACGGGGAGATCACGCTGGGCACGCTGATCGCGTTCGTGTCGTATCTCGGGGGGGTGTTCCAGCCCGTGCAGAGCCTCACCGGGATGTACCAATCGCTCCGCCGGGGCATGGTGTCGGTGGGCTCGGTGCTCTCCATCCTCGAGGCTCGGGACTCGCTCGGAGACGCGCCGAACGCCCGCCGCGTCGAACGCGTCCGGGGTGAAGTGGAGTTTCGCGACGTGAGCTTCGGCTACCAGCCCGGCAAGCCCGTCCTCCAGAACGTGAGCTTGCACGCCAAGCCCGGCGAGATCTTGGCCTTGGTGGGGCCGAGCGGCGCCGGCAAAACGACGCTCATGGCGCTTCTGCAACGCCTCTACGACCCGACCTCCGGCAGCATCCTCGTGGACGGTCAGGATCTGCGCGAGCTCCGGCAGCGCTCGTTGCGCCGCAACATCGGGGTGGTGTTGCAGGAAGGGACTTTGTTCAGCGATACGGTGCGCGACAACATCGCCTTCGGGCGCCCGGGCGCGACGAACGCGGAGATCGAGGCTGCCGCGCGCGCGGCGAATGCCCACGAGTTCATCACGGCGCTGCCCAACGGCTACGACACGCCCATCGGCGAGCGCGGCTCGAAGCTTTCCGGTGGAGAGCGGCAGCGTATCGCCATCGCTCGAGCCCTGCTCAAAAACGCCCCGATCCTGATCTTGGACGAGGCGACGTCGGCGCTCGACGCCGAAAACGAGGACAAGGTGCAGGAAGCGCTCGCGCGGCTCACCCGCGGGCGAACCACCTTCGTGATCGCGCACCGCCTCTCGACCGTCATCGCCGCCGACCGCATCGTCGTGCTCGACCATGGCCGCGTCGTCGAAACGGGCACGCACGCGGAGCTGATGCGCGCGCGCGGCTACTACGCCTCGCTGGTCATGCGTCAAACGCGCGGCCTGATCGCCGACGCAGCGTGATACCCCGCCCGCCCCCACCGGAACCCTCCTCGAGGCGCTCACCACCCCTCGAGCTCCCCGACGTGATTCGCTGCGCTCATCGCGGGCTCGCTTCGCTCGCGGGAAGTGACGGCTGAGTGCGGGCAGACGACCCTTGGCGTCGCGGGACTAGTTCTGTCC
>QGUH01000770.1 GCA_003242355.1 Pseudomonadota bacterium | reverse complement strand
CAAATCAGAGGGGGAAGTTGGAGGGTCCCCCGGCGTCCGGCATCAGGCCGAATGCGACCAACTTCTCTTCGAAGTACGCCGGCGTGCCCGCCACGCGCAGGTCGCACGCGAGCGCGAGGTCGCAGCCGAAGCCGACGGCAGGGCCGTCCACGGCGGCGATCACCGGCTGATCGGCGCCCGTGATCGCATGGATCAGCGCATGAAACCCGTCGAGGCGCGCCGCGAGGCGCTCGGGATTGCCGATGTCGGCCGTGGCGGAGCGCAGATCGACGCCCGACGAGAACGCCCCGCCTTCGCCCGACAGCACGATCACCCGCACACTGGCGTCACGACGCGCCGCTTCGAGGGCGGCCCCGAGCTCACTCACCAGCTCGGCATCCAAGGAATTTCGGGACTCGGGACGATTGAGGAGCAGCAGCCGGACGGGGCCTTGGTTCGAAACGAGCAAGCGGGGATCGGCCATCTTCCGAGCGTATCACGGCCGTCCGGCCGCGGGCTCTCGCGATCCGTGCTAAACGACGCGCGCGGACGAGCACCCGCGCGCGCTCCGCAACGCTCATGGGACGGACGTTTTCCATACCCGATTCGGTGCCGCTCGAAGAGCAAGACGGACAGACGTTTCCGGCGCTCGTCGCCGTGATGCGGCGGTTGCTCGCGCCCGACGGCTGCCCCTGGGATCGCGAGCAGGACATGCTCTCGCTCCGCAAGTACGTGCTCGAGGAGGCTTGTGAGGTCATCGACGCGATCGACTCGGGCGATCGCGCGCACCTGAAGGAAGAGCTCGGTGATCTCGCCCTCCAAGTCGTGTTCTTGTCGGAGCTCGCGCGACGCGACGGGGACTTCGGTCCGGACGACGTCGTGCGCGGCATCGTCGAGAAGCTGGTGCGGCGTCACCCACACGTCTTCGGCGACTCGTCCGTCGAAGGCACCGAAGAAGTCCTCCAGAATTGGGAGCGCATCAAAGCGAACGAGAAACGCGATCGCGGTTTGCTCGACGGAGTCGCTCGTTCGCTTCCGGCGCTCTATCGCGCTCAGCGCATGAGCGAGAAGGTGAGCCGCGTGGGCTTCGATTGGCCCGACGCGCAGGGCTCGCGCGAGAAAGTGGGCGAGGAGCTCGCCGAGCTCGACGAGAGCGTGCGCTCGGGCGACCGAGCGCGGATCGAGGCGGAGCTCGGAGATCTTCTGTTCGCGCTCGTCAACTTCGCGCGTCACCACGGCATCGACGCGGAGAGCGCGCTGCGCGGCACCTGCGACCGCTTCGGTCGGCGTTTCGCCCACGTCGAGCGCCGCGTACGGGAAGAGTACGGAGATTTCCCGCGAACCCGGGAAGGCCAGCCCGGCGCCGGGATCCCGCTCTCCGTCCTCGACGGCTACTGGGAGGAGGCCAAGCGGGAAGACCGATGACCGCCGCCCCTTCCGAAAAGGACCTGGCTCCGCTCGGTCGCTTCCCCGAGGAGTGGGAAGCCGTGCTCGCGGAGCTCGGCGAGCCGCGGTATCGCGCAAAGCAGATCTTCCGCTGGGTGCACCGGCGTGGGGTGTTCGACCCGCGGTCGATGAGCGACGTGCCCGAGGCGCTGCGACGGAAGCTCGGCGAGCTCGGGCTCCGAGCGCCCGTCGAGGTGCTCTCCGTGCACCGTTCCTCCGACGGAACGCGCAAGCTCGTGCTCGGCCTCTTGGGTGGGGCGCGCGTCGAATGCGTGTTGATCCCGATGACGCGGCTCGAGGACGCCGATGCCGCCGCCGTCGTCGAGGACGAAGACGAGAGCGGACAGGAGCCCGTGAGCCACCCCGTGCGCCGAGTCACGCTCTGTGTCTCCACACAGTACGGCTGCGCGATGGGCTGTCGCTTCTGCGCGAGCGGTCGGGCGGGGCTGCGTCGCGGCCTCGAGGCGCACGAGATCGTGGCTCAGGTGCTCGTGGCGCGCGCGTACCTCGAGCCGGGCGAAGAGCTCAGGAACCTCGTGTTCATGGGGATGGGGGAGCCGCTGCACCATTACGATCGGACGGCGCGCGCCCTCTGCCTGCTCCTCCACCAAGAGGGGCAGAACTTCAGCCCGCGCCGGATCACCGTGAGCACGGTCGGCCTCGTTCCGGGGATCCAGAAGCTCGGTCGGGATTTCCAAGGCAAGATCGGCCTCGCGATTTCGCTGCACGCGCCCAACGACGCGATTCGGAGTCGGCTTTTGCCGATGAACGACCGCTACCCGATCGCCGAGCTGATGAAGGCGCTGCGCGAGTATCCCCTACCGCGGCGCCGACGTATCACCATCGAATACACGCTGATTGCCGGTGTGAACGACGCCCCCGAGCACGCCCGGGAGCTCGGTCGCCTCTTGTCGCGAATCCCGGTCAAGATCAATCTCATTCCGATGAACCGCGTTGACGGGACGGATTTCGAGGCGCCTTCGAGCGAAGCGGTCGCGCGCTTCCAGAGCACGCTCACCGGGCTCGGGTTCAGCTGTTTCGTGCGCACGCGGCGCGGTGACGAAGTGGACGCCGCGTGCGGGCAGCTCGCGATGCGACCCGACCTCGTGAAGCTCGGAACCGCGCGCCCGGAGTGAGCATGTTCGGAAAAGTCTTGGTCGCGAACCGCGGTGAGATCGCGTGCCGCGTTCTCCGAACCTGTCGGCGGCTCGGGATCGCGACGGTTGCCGTGTATTCGGACGCGGATCGGAACGCGCCGCACGTAGCGCTCGCCGACGAGGCCGTTCGCTTGGGTGAAGCGCCGGTCCGGCAGAGCTATCTCGACGTCGGCGCGCTCGTCGCCGCGATCCGCGAAACCGGCGCGGAGGCCGTGCACCCCGGTTACGGCCTGCTCAGCGAGAGCGCCGCGTTTGCACGCGCCGTTGCCGATGCGGGCGCGGTGTTCGTCGGGCCTGCGCCGGAGGTTCTCGAGCGGCTCGGCGACAAGGTCGGGGGCCGGGCCATCCCCCCCCGGGGGGGGGGCAAAACCCCCCCGGCCACCGCCAGGCCCGGC
>QGUH01000024.1 GCA_003242355.1 Pseudomonadota bacterium | reverse complement strand
TGTTAAAGAGACAAGGTTTAGACTGCGATGGCCCAGCGTTCGCAAAGGTTTGGGATGGGTCCCGCCGGGGGCCAAGGCAAGCGGCTCATGCCGCTCACCCGGGACCGGGCCAAACCGGCGGTTCCTTTCGGCGGGCATTACCGCCTCGTAGACTTCGCGCTCAGCAACCTCGTCAACGGCCGCTATCTGCGGATAGCGGTGCTCACGCAGTACAAGAGCCACAGCCTCGACCGGCACATCGCCCAGATGTGGCGGATGTCGCCGCTGCTCAACAATTACGTGATGAGCGTCCCGGCGCAGATGCGCCTCGGGCGACGCTGGTTCGAGGGGTCGGCAGACGCCATCTACCAGAACCTGAACCTGATCGCCGACGAGCGTCCCGACTACATCTGCGTATTCGGCGCGGACCACATCTACCGGATGGATCCGGAGCAGATGGTCGAGGCGCACATCGAGTCCGGTGCCGGAGTGACGGTCGCCGCGATCAAGGTCCCGAAGAGCGAAGCCTACCGCTTCGGGATCCTCGTTCCCGGCTCGAACGGGAGGATCGCGAGCTTCAAGGAGAAGCCGTCGCCGAACGAGATCGCGGGCTTGCCGGACGATCCGGATCACGTGTTCGCGTCGATGGGCAATTACGTGTTCACGACCCGCACGTTGGTCGACGCGGTGCGCGCCGATGCGGAAAACAAGGAAAGCGCGCACGACATGGGCGGCAACATCATCACGATGCTCGTCGATTCGGGCGCCGCCGCCGTGTACGACTTCGCGAAGAACCGCGTCCCGGGCGCCACCGATCGCGACGCAGGCTACTGGCGGGACGTGGGCACGCTGGATGCCTACTACGAGGCGCAGATGGACCTCGTGAGCGTCCACCCCGTCTTCAACCTGTACAACCGCGAGTGGCCGATTCACTCCCTGCAAACCTCGCTGCCTCCGGCGAAGTTCGTGTTCGACGACGACGAGCGGCGCGGCGTGGCGATCGACTCGATCGTGAGCCCCGGCGTCATCATCTCCGGTGGGAGCGTGCGGCGCAGCATCCTTTCGCCCGGAGTTTGCGTGCACTCGTACTCGGAAGTGGAGGACAGCGTGCTCATGCACGGAGTGGAGATCGGGCGCGGGGCGGTGGTTCGTCGCGCCATCCTCGACAAAGGGGTGAAGGTTCCGCCTGGGGTGCACATCGGGGTCGATCCGGCCGAGGATCGCCGGCGCGGGTTCACGATTTCGGAGGGCGGAGTGGTCGTCATCGGCAAGAACGACCCGGTCCCCGAATGAGCACCCCCATCGAATGAACGACCAACTCAAGATTGCGCTTCTTTCGCGCGAGTACCCGCCGGAGAACTACGGCGGTGCAGGCGTCCACGTCGAGCACTTGGCGCGCGAGCTCGGAAGGCTCGTCGACGTGGGCGTGTACTGTTTCGGGGCGCCGCGCACCGCCCCGGAGGTCAAAGGGGCGTTCCGCCCCTGGAACGAGCTCGACGGGCCGGAGCTCGAGCTTTCGGCGCTGCGGGCGCTCTCGGTCGACCTGGCGATGGCGAAGGCCGTTCGAGGGCGCTCGCTCGTGCACTCGCACACCTGGTACGCCAACTTCGCCGGCCATCTCGCGAAGTTGCTCTACGGCGTGCCGCACGTGATGACGACGCACAGCCTCGAGCCGCTTCGGCCGTGGAAAGCCGAGCAGCTCGCGGGTGGCTACGCGATCTCGAGCTTCTGCGAGCGCACCGCGATCGAGGCGGCGGACGCCGTGATCGCCGTGTCCGCGGCGATGAAGGCGGACATTTTGCGCGCCTACCCCGCGGTCGACCCGAATCGGGTGCACGTCATCTGCAACGGAATCGATCCCGAAGCCTTCCAGCCCGATTCGGCGACGGACGTGCTCGAGCGCTACGGCATCAATCCTTCCTGGCCGTACGTCGTCTTCGTGGGACGGATCACGCGTCAGAAGGGCATCGTGCACCTGCTCCGGGCGGCGCGACACCTCGTGCCCTATGCCGCGCTGGTGCTTTGCGCGGGCGAGCCGGACACGCCGGAAATCGGTGAGGAGGTGCGCTCGCTCGTCCGCGAGCTCGAGCGCGATCGCGGTGGCGTGTTCTGGATCGAGCAGATGATGCCGCGCCCCGAGCTCGTTCAGATTCTGAGCCATGCGCGGGTCTTCTGCTGCCCTTCCGTCTACGAGCCGTTCGGGATCGTGAACCTCGAGGCCATGGCGTGTGGCGTGGCGGTGGTCGCCTCGCACGTGGGCGGTATTCCCGAGATCGTCGTGCCGGGAGTCACGGGCGAGCTCGTCGCGTTCGAGCCCGACGGGACGCCGCGCGCCGAGCCGCGCGATCCCGAGGCCTTCGCCCGCGATCTCGCCGCGGCCCTGAACCGCGTTCTGGAAGACGAAGCGCTCGCCCGCCGCATGGGCGAGGCCGGTCGAGAGCGCGTTCGCGAGCACTTCAGCTGGAGCGCCATCGCGAAGCAAACCGTCGCGCTCTACGAACGGCTGCTTTCCCGAGGCTAGTCTCGGGGTGACGCCGGAGGGGCCGACTCGCAGCGAAAGCGCGCGCACGTCCGGCGCGAAGGCGGCGAGGAGTCGTTCTTCCCCGACCGGGAAGCTCCAATCGGAGGCCGAGGGCACTCGGCCCCGAGCGATCCAGCACCGCGCTCGTCGTGCGGTGTTCGTCGCGGAGTCTCCGACGCACGTCGCGCCCTCGAGGTGGCCGAGAATGTCCTTCCCGGCGCGACCGAAACGCCGCTCGTGCGCGAAACGCCCGTCATTTCGCGCGGGAGCGCCCATGTTGCGGTGCAGGGGACAGCCTGTTGCGCAAAAGAGCACGGGTTTCGCGAGCCTCGGGTGCTAAAAACGGCACCAATCCCATGCCCGAGTACCGCTCTCGCACGACCACTCACGGACGGAACATGGCCGGCGCGCGCGCCCTCTGGCGCGCCACCGGTGTGCGCGACGAGGATTTCGGAAAGCCGATCATCGCGGTCGTCAACTCGTTCACCGAGTTCGTGCCCGGCCACGTGCATCTGCGCGAGATCGGCCGCATGGTCGCCGAGGAAATCCAGCGGGCGGGCGCCATCGCGCGCGAGTTCCACACCATCGCCGTCGACGACGGCATCGCCATGGGGCACGGCGGCATGCTCTATAGCTTGCCGTCGCGCGAGCTCATCGCCGACTCGGTGGAGACGATGGTCAACGCGCACTGCGCCGACGGCATGGTGTGCATCTCCAACTGCGACAAGATCACCCCGGGCATGCTCAACGCGGCCTTGCGCCTGAACATCCCCGCCGTGTTCGTCTCCGGCGGTCCGATGGAGGCCGGCAAGGTCGAGCTGCGCGGCAAGAAGCTCCATCTCGACCTGGTCGACGCGATGGTCGCCGCCGCCAATCCCACGGTCACGGACGAGGAGTCGGAGCGCATCGAGCGCTCGGCGTGTCCCACGTGCGGCTCGTGCTCGGGGATGTTCACCGCCAACTCGATGAACTGTCTCACCGAGGCGCTCGGCCTCTCGCTGCCGGGCAACGGCACGGTGCTCGCGACCCATGCACTGCGCAAGGAGCTGTTCTTGCGCGCCGGGCGCCTGATCGTGGATCTCGTGCGGCGCTACTACGAGCAGGGAGACGCGAGCGTTCTGCCGCGGTCGATCGCCACGTTCGAAGCGTTCGAGAACGCCATGGCGCTCGACATCGCCATGGGCGGCTCCACGAACACCATCTTGCACCTGCTCGCTGCAGCGCGCGAAGCCGGTGTTCCCTACGGGCTCGCCGAGATCGACCGCCTGTCGCGGCGCGTGCCGCACCTCTGCAAGGTGGCGCCGAGCACGGAAAAGTACCATGTCGAGGACGTGCATCGCGCGGGCGGTGTCATGGGCATCCTCGGCGAGCTCGATCGCGCCGGGCTCATCCATCGCGAGGCGCGGACCGTCCACGAGCCGACGCTCGGTCAAGCGATCGAGCGCTGGGACGTTCGGCGCAATGCGGACGTCGCGGCGTTCTATCGTGCGGCTCCCGGCGGGGTTCCGACTCAGGTTCCCTTCAGCCAGAATCGGCTGTGGGAAACGCTCGATCTGGATCGCGTCGAGGGCTGCATTCGCGACGTCGAGCACGCCTACGCCGCCGATGGCGGGCTGGCCGTGCTCTACGGCAACCTGGCGCGCGACGGCGCCGTGGTGAAGACCGCGGGTGTGGACGCTGCGCTGCTCGAGTTCTCGGGTCCGGCGCGCGTGTTCGAGAGCCAGGAAGCGGCGGTGGAGGGCATTCTCGGCGGACGCGTGCAACCGGGAGAGGTGGTGGTGATCCGCTACGAGGGGCCTCGGGGCGGGCCCGGCATGCAGGAGATGCTCTATCCGACGAGCTATCTGAAATCGCGCGGCCTCGGAAAGCAGTGTGCGCTCATTACCGACGGGCGCTTCTCGGGTGGCACCTCCGGGCTCTCCATCGGCCACGTTTCGCCGGAAGCCGCCGAAGGCGGCACGATCGCGCTCGTGCGCGACGGCGATCGGATCGAGATCGACATTCCCGAGCGCACGCTCACGCTGGCCGTCGATGACGCCGAGCTCGAGCGCCGGCGCGCCGAGGAGCGCGCGCGGGGCGACGCCGCGTTCCAACCGCGGGATCGCGACCGCCCCGTGAGCACCTACCTCAAGGCGTATGCCCTGCTCGCGACGAGCGCCGCGTACGGCGGCGTTCGCGACCTCGGCGGCGTGAAGCGCGCGTGACCTCGGCCTTGAACGGCTGGGGCTCGATTCGCCTCGGGGGACCGGACGTTTCCCGAAGCGCGGCCGGGTGAAACGCGCTCGCTATTCGCCACCGGGTGGGCGCCACACCGTGGCGGGTGACGCGCGCTCGCCTTGCCGTTGGGGTCGGTCGCGGTCCCGAAGCACGGCGGGCAGGGCGTTCGATTCGCCAAGGGCCACCGGCACATGGCGGCATTCGGGGATTTCCGGCCCAAGTCTCGACTGACTCCGGATCCGCCCGAAATCCCGGCTGGCGCGCGAAAACCGACCAGCGTCGGTAATTTCGAGCGGCGGCCTGCGTCAACGCATCCCGAGTTCCCGGCCAGCGTTCCTCAAGTACGCTAGGGGAGATGTGCGGCATCGTTGGCTACGTTGGTCCCCGAACGGCGGCTCCCATCCTGCTCGACGGCCTCCGGCGACTCGAATACCGCGGCTACGACTCCGCGGGCCTGGCGATCCAGGTGGGCGCCGAGCTCGAGGTCGTGCGCGCCGTGGGGAAGCTCGACAACCTGCTTCGCGCCTGCGAAGCGCGAAAGCTCGAAGGAGGGCTCGGGATCGGCCACACGCGTTGGGCGACACACGGCAGGCCGAGCGAGCCCAACGCGCATCCGCACGTCGCCGGTGACGTCGCGGTCGTGCACAACGGCATCATCGAGAACCATCTCGAGCTCAAGCGCGAGCTCGAAGCCGACGGCGCCCGCTTCGCGAGCGATACGGACACGGAGATCGTCGCGCATCTCGTACAACGCGCGCTCGGCTCCACGAGCGACTTGTTCGCGGCCGTTCGGGCCGCGCTCGGGCGCGTGCGCGGCGCCTATGCGCTCGCCGTGATCAGCGCGCGGCAGCCGGACCGCATCGTCGTGGCGAAGAGCGCTTCGCCGCTCGTGATCGGGCTCGGGGAGGGGGAGACGTTGTGCGGTAGCGACATCGCGGCCCTGTTGCCGCACACGCGGCGGATGGTGTTCCTCGACGAAGGCGAGATGGCGGAGCTGACGAAAGACGGCGTCCGCATCGAGACGCTCGAGGGAGCGCGCGTCACTCGCGAGCCGCGGCGCATCGACTGGAGCCCGGTGCAGGCCGAAAAGGACGGCTACAAGCACTTCATGCTCAAGGAGATCTTCGAGCAGCCGCGCGCCATCGCCGACACCCTGCGAGGCCGCATCGTGCTCGAAGACGGCGAGCTCGTGGATCAGGAGATCGGCTTCGACGCGGAGGTGGCTCGCGGCGTCGAGCGCGTGGTGCTCCTCGCGTGTGGCACGAGCTACCACGCCGCGCTCGCCGGCCGTTACTGGATCGAGCAGTACGCGCGCGTGCCGGCTCAGGCGGAGCTCGCGAGCGAGGTGCGCTATCGCGAGCCGGTCTTCACGCCGCGGGACCTGGTCATCGCCATCAGCCAATCGGGCGAGACGGCCGATACGCTGGCCGCGCTCCGTTCCGCCAAGGAAGCGGGCGCGCGCGTGCTCGCGGTGGCCAACGTCCTGGACAGCGCCATTCCGCGCGCCGCGCACGGCGCGCTCTACACGCACGCGGGGCCCGAGATCGGCGTCGCTTCGACCAAATGCTTCACCGCGCAGCTCACGGCGTTGCTGATGATTGCCGTGCACCTCGGGCGCCGTCGCGGCAGCCTTGGACCCGATCGCGCGCGCACGCTGCTGCACGGGTTGCTCGAAGTGCCCGCCGCGCTCCGTCAGGCGCTCGAGCGCAAGGACGCCGTGTACGAGGTCGCGCGGCGCTGGCAGTCCGCTCGCCACATGCTCTTCCTCGGGCGAGGCCTGAACTTCCCGATCGCGCTCGAAGGGGCGCTCAAGCTCAAAGAGATCTCCTACGCGCACGCCGAGGGCTACGCAGCGGGGGAGATGAAACACGGCCCCATCGCTTTGATCGACGACTCGATGCCGGTCGTGGTCCTTTTGCCGCGGGATGCCCACTACGAGAAAACCTTCGGCAACCTGCAGGAGGTCCGAGCGCGAGAGGGCCGCGTGATCGCCGTAACCACGGACGGCGACGATCCGGTCAGCCGGCTCGCCGAGCACGTGCTGCCCGTTCCACAGGTTCCGGAGCACGTGTTGCCCCTGCTCACGGTCGTTCCTCTCCAGCTGCTCGCCTACTTCATCGCGGACCTGAAAGGCACGGACGTGGACCAGCCCCGAAACCTGGCAAAGACCGTCACCGTCGAGTGACGCTCGCGCGACGAACGGTGTGACGAGCGCGCCGAGACTCGCGGAAACAGCTCCGAACGGAGCCCCCGCGCGAGGGCCCCTGCCGAGTTCACAGCCCGGATTTCGGGCGTCCTCGCCGGAGAAGGCGAGTCTCACGCGGTTCCACCGCCTTCGCGCCTGTCGTGCTCGCGATCCCGCTCCGGGGCGCGCTGCGGCCGCCGGACGCGAAACCCGCTTTTGGTGGCGACCCTCCGTTCGGCGTCACCCCGAAATCTGGGCTCGGGGGAGGGCGGCGGCCCCTCCGAGGCGAAGCGAGAACGCCGGTTGGTCGAGCTCGTGCCCCGTCGTGCGTTTCGACGAGCGCGATCCGCTCCGAGACGGGAGCGAGAACGCGGGTCGGTCGACCTCGTCGGCGGTCCAGTGACTGATACGCCGTGAGACAGGTGTATCAGCGGAGTGATACAGGGGGCGGCGCTGTCTGCCGGGAGGCCTGGAAGGCTCGGTCACCGGTACGAATCGTAAATCATTGGAATTGCTGCGGATTCGTCAGGTGGTCCGGCGGGGGTCGTCGGTGCGAGTCTGTCTGAGAGGGTGCGAGCCGCCTGGCACGTGGGTTGCTCAAGCGCTGGCACGGCTTGCTGATGAATACGTCGTCCACGCCCGTCTCCGCAGCACACGCAAGGCTCACCGACGGTATTCGGAAGCAAGCCACCATGTTCTCCGATCGCTCCTCCGCACGCCGGAGGCTCGCGCCGACTCGTCCCCCGCGAGCGACTCCTGGCATCGGCGATCGGCGGGGTGGTGCCGGGTGCACCGTATGGGTGGCGTACCGCGGGTCCGCTCCGGGCTGATTGCCTGGAGCGGACCCGCTGGGCGGCTCGTCGCAGCTCAGCGCGCGGCGAGCCGTGCACGGACCACGATTTCGGGAACGCTCGAGAGCGCCTTCGACACCGGGCAGTTCTGTTTCGAGAACTGCACCTTGTCCTGGAACAGAGCTTCGTCCACGCCCGGGACGTCGGCGGTCGTCTCGAGCTCGATCTTGGTGATGGCGGGGCCTGCTTCGAGATGTACGAGCGCCGTCGTCTCGATGCTCTTCGGCGTGTGCCCTTCCTTCGAGAGCTGTGCGGCGAGGAACATCGAGAAGCAACCGGCTTGGGCCGCACCGATGAGCTCCTCGGGCGTCGTGCCCTGCTTTCCGCCTTCGAAGCGCGTCGCGTAGGTGAACGGCGCTTCGAAGTAGCCGTTTCCGCCCTTCACGGAGCCGCTGCCTTCCTTCAGCGTCCCCGTCCACGTCGCCTGAGCCTTGGAGACCGTCATACCCTCGTCCTTCCTTTCCCGGTCGAAGTGCCGGAGGCGGCACCCTAAATCAGACGAGTGTTCCAGGCAACGAGACCGGACGCAGAGGCTCGAACGCGCAAGCTCCGCACGAACGCTCGAGCGCGGGAAATTCGGCGCGATCGATCGCGACGTTCGACGGCTCGCCGCGTGTGGCTCTCCGGCGAGGCGGTGAACGCGATCGACGGGGCGATCAACAGCGCGCCGCGTGTGGCGTTTCGGCGAGGTGACGAACGAGATCGTTCAGATCCACCGGTTTGACGAGGTGCAGATCGAAGCCTGCACCGCGAGCGCGTTCGCGGTCGGAATCCTGCCCATAACCCGTGAGCGCGATCAGCCGCGGGCGCTGCGGTAGGAGCGCGCAGAGTCCGCGCGCCAGCTCGTAACCGTCCATCACGGGAAGGCCGATGTCGAGCACGGCGGCCTCCGGCTGAAACTCTCGGGCAACCGCCAACGCGTGGGGGCCATCGTGGGCCACGCGCACTTCGTGGCCGAGGGCCGAGAGGGCCGAGCCGAGCATCTTCGCGGCATCCTCGTTGTCGTCGACGACGAGGATGCGCCGACGCCGCGGCGAACGCGCGTCGGCGTGCTCGTTGGGAGTCGTTTCGCTGCACTCCTCCTGAGTGAGGGTCGGCAGCTCGACGGTGAAGGTGCTGCCCCTGCCGGGACCGCTGCTCCTGGCGCGCACGGTGCCGCCGTGCAGGCGCACGAGGCTCTGCACGAGCGTGAGCCCGAGACCGAGACCACCCGGGCCGCGCCGACCCTCCGGGATGCCCCGCGTGAACGGCTCGAAGATGCGCGCTCGGAGCTCGGGGGCGATTCCCGTGCCGTCGTCCGTGACGTCCACTCGGATGCGTCGACCGGAGCGCGCGGCCCGTACGGCGACGTTCCCACCCCTGGGAGTGTACTTCGCCGCGTTCGTCAGCAGATTCGCGAATACCTGCGCGAGGCGGTCCGAGTCGGCGCACACGACGAGCCCGGGCGGCACGCTCACGCGCAAGTGATGGCAAAACTCCTCGAGGAGGGGGCTCGCCTTTTCGACGGCGCGTTCGACGACGGACGAGAGCTCGACGCGTTCTCGTTGCAGATTCAGCTTGCCGCGCGTCAGTCGAGAGACGTCCAACAGATCGTCCACGAGTTGGACCATGTGCCGGACTTGCCGCTCGATGACGGCGCGTTCGCGTTCTCCGGAGCTTTCACCGCGGAGCTTCAGGATTTGGAGGGCGGTCACGATCGGGGCGAGCGGATTGCGGAGCTCGTGCCCGAGCAGCGCGAGAAACTCGTCTCGATGCTTCACGAGCTCTTGCGCGGGAACGTCCGTCGCCTCGGGGTGCGTTCTCTCGCAGGAGACCATCCACACCACGCCGCCAGTTCGGCGAAACGAGGTCGTGTACCAGCGCCCGGTCGACGAGACGAAATGCTCGACGGCCTCGCTGCTCCTGCTCCGACGCGCACGGTCGAAAGCGATCCGCAGCGATCCGGCGCCCGCCGCTTCGATGGCGGCCCAGAAACTCCGCGAGGAAACTTCCGCGCGCTCCTGCGCGAAGAGGTGTCGAGCCTCCGCGTTCAGGTACACGGTGCCGGTGGCGTCGAACAGGCCGATGCCTTCGTTCAGGTCGTCGAACAGCGCTCGCACCGGAGACGCGAGCAGTTCGGATCCGCTGCGCATCCTCGCCATGGAATCGACCCATGCTAATGCGCGCAGGCACGCCGCGGCACGTGGCAAGAAGTCTCGCGGTTCGTGCCGCCCCCGGGCGATCGGCGATTTCGCGCGCGGGGTGTTCGGCCCTCACGCGCGTGAGGGCCGTTGCGCATTCTCACCCCGCGATGGTCCGTCGTCGTCGTGCACGCGACGATCGGGCGGTGCGCTCTCACGACGAGTGCGTCGTCGTCGACGACGAGAGGCCCCGCTCTCGCATGCTGCCGATGCGGTGTTTCGCCTGTCCCATGCCCTCCGAAATGCGCGAACGGAGCTCGCCGCCCGACTGCGGCGCGAAGAGCAGCGCGGCTCCTGCGCCCACGGCTGCGCCAACCACTGCCATTCCGAGCGCGGGAAGCGTTCGCTCCAGCGTGCTTTCACGCCGTGCGAGCCCGACGTAACCGAGCGCGTCGTCCACGTCGACGGCACGGAGCGCATTCATGACGCGCCGGACGCCGACGATGGTTCCCACTGCCAGTGCCGACCTCAACAGAAGTTTCATCACGGTTCGTCTCCCTTTCGAGCTCGCCACCCGCGGAATGAACCGCGCGATCGGAACGCCGATCGTTCCCGGAGCGCTGGCTCCGAGGTGGTGGACTTGGGTCCTGCCGTTTTCGAGTTGCGCATCGTGAGATGCGGCAAGCCTCGTGCCACTCACGACACGTGCTCGCTTGCGACGGTCTTGCAGCGCCGATCTCAAGAGTGCCCCGCCGAGGCACGTTGCCCCGAGCGCGCAGCGCCAGCCCATTCCTTCCGTGTCCGACGAGGAACGTGGAGCGCAATCCGGCGCCGTGCGGAAGATCGCGTGGCACGCAATGCCGGCGTGGAAGACGTTCGGTGGAAAAGGGCGGCACGTTTTGCTCAAGCGAGCTTGCTGAGCAGATCGGGAGCGCTCGCGAAGCGCCGCGTTCGGAACCCGGAACGGCGTTGTCCATCGAGCTCTGCCCGAAGCGCTTCGGGCCGGAGCAACTCGAAGCGGTCTTCTTCCGTTCGCAGCACGCCGCGCTTTTGCCACGTCGAGATCACGCGGATCACCGTTTCGACACGCGCGCCGACGAGGCTCGCGAGGTCCGCCCGAGACAGACAAACGGGGATTCCCCAGCTTCCGTCGACCATCTCGTCTCCGAAGCGATCGGCGAGGGTGAGGAACAAGCGCGCGAGCCGCCGCGGGACGGGGCCGGCGCTCAGGATGGCAATCTTGGAGCTCAGGGCGTCGAGCTCGGCGAGCAACGCGCGATTCACGGCCGCCGCGACCGAGGGATCGACGCTCATCGCGGTGAGCACCGGCTCGGCCTCGATCCGCAGCACCTCGACGATTTCGCTTCCTGCGTACGCGGTCGCGGTGTGCAGGCCGCGCTGCAATACGGAAGCGGTTCCAACGCTCTCGCGCGCACCCGAGAGCGCGAGCGTGCAGTCGCCCGCGTCGGACGCCGTGCGCGCCACCTTGACGAGCCCCGAGACGATGGTCGTGAACGCATCGGCCGGCTCTCCTTCGCGAAAAATCACCTCGCCGCGCGAGAACCGTCGGCGCCACGCCGCGGTCGCGAACAGGGAGAGGTGTGCCGAATTCAGCCCGGCGAAGAGCTCCATCGCCGCGAGGTTGCGTTGCAGTGGAAAACGGTCGTCGGCGAGCCCGGGATCGGTAGCTAGGCAGAGGCGCATGGCGGGCGAGTCGTAAGCAACGACCATGCCTCGTCTGACGCGACGAGTCGTCGGGCCGGTCGAGGAGGGCGCGTGCAAAGCGCGCGTTGCGCGACTGCGAGGAAAACACCGAGCCTCGCCACGTCGTTCGTGAGCGAGGCTCGATGCAATGCGCGCCCGGAGCGCAACGAGCATCACCGGAGGGGGCGCGTTGCGCTGCGTGGAAAAACGAAGCCTCGCCGACGTCGTTCGTCGGCGAGGCTCGATGCGAAGCGCACGGGGGAGCCGCCGTTCGCTGCGCCGCCGTGCGCGTCGGCGCAGCAATGGTGCGCGTCAGTCTCCGAGCGTGCCCTGGGTCGCGCACTCGGTGTCGAGGGAGGGCGAGAGCGTTCCGGTGATCGATGCCTCTCCAGAGCGCGAGTTGATGCGGATGCGTCCGGCGCCGCCGCCGCCACCGCCGCCGGTGGAGCCGCCATCGCTTCCTGCCACGACTTCACCGGCTGCGCCGTCACCACCGAGGCCATTCTCCACCTTGGTGGTTCCGCCTTTTGCCGGTTCCGCGTCGGGCCGTGCGTTCTGGCCATTCTCTCCGGTCGTGCCTTGGCCGCCCCCCCCGCCCCCGTGGGGGCGGGTGGTGCCGCCGACGCGACCGGCCTGGCCCTCGACCAGGAGCGCGCACCCCCGCGCCCCCCCGCAAA
>QGUH01000769.1 GCA_003242355.1 Pseudomonadota bacterium | reverse complement strand
GTTTCTGGCGAGCGCCGAGGCGTATCGCGCGCGATTGCCCCGCTCGAGGCAATTGGCGTGTGCTCGGGAGGTTGGCGCGGGGGCGCTCGGACGAAGAGTCGCGGTGATCCCTCGAGAACGCCGAGAGCGGCACGCACCGTGCTTCGTGCTTGGGGGTGAACCCCAGGAGCCCTCGCATGAAGCACCTTCGATCACTCCGTGGCCCGCTGGCCCTCGCTCCCCTGGCAGTCCTCACGAGTACGGGCGTCGCGCTCGCTCAGGAGCAAGAAATGCGAGAGCCAGCCGTCGCCGGCGTCCCTGCGGTGCCGGCACAATCGCCCGCTGGCACCTTCGGTCAAAGCGGGCAGATCGCGATTTCGAGCGACGCTGGCCTCTCCATCGAGCACACGAACGTCTCCGGCGTCGACGGCACGACGACCACGCTCCGCCTGCGGCCGGCGCTCGACTACTTCATCATCGACAACCTCTCGGTCGGCGGCTTCGTCGGGCTCGACTACGCGACGGTGCCGAGCGGCAGCACCACGACGTTCGCGATCGGGCCGCGTGTCGGCTACAACATTGCCTTCTCACCCTTCTTGTCCGTGTGGCCGCGCGTCGGCTTCTCGTTCACGAGCACGAGCACGGACTTCGACGACGAGGACCTCCCCTCGGGCGTCGACGCGAGCGTGACGGCGTCGAACCTCGCGATCAATCTGTTCGCGCCGCTCATGTTCTTCCCCGCGGAACACTTCTTCCTGGGGTTCGGGCCCGCGCTCGACGTCGACCTCACCGGAGACACCAAGACGACGACGATCGCCGGGCGCCTGACGATCGGCGGCTGGTTCTGACGACCGTCGTACGAGGGATCGGCGCACGCCGCCGAGCGTTTCGCGATCGGCGCGGCGCGAGCGATCGTCGAGTTCGGGTTTCGGTCGTCGAGCGGTGTGGATTCCGAGTCCGCGGCTTCGTCGTGCAGGCTCGGGGTCTTTCCGCCGCTCGCAGTGACCACGAGCTCGCAGAGACCAAGAGAGAGGAGGAACGGATCGATGGCACGAATGCAGGAGAGAGAGAAATCCGAGGGCGAGGCCTTGGCGCGTCGATCGGGCGGCCTCGTTCCCGAAGTGGGAGCGTTCGGGCCTTGGATGAGCCCGTTCTCGATGGTGCGTCGCATCATCGACGACATGGATCGGATGTTCGAAGGACTGAGCCCGTTTCGCAGTCCGCTCGGTGGCTTCGGTCTCGGCTTCGGTGAGTCGTTCTGGCCGCCGCTCGAGGTCTACTCCGAGGATGGACAGATCGTGGTGCGCGCCGACCTTCCCGGGATGCGCGACGAAGACGTGCGCGTCGAGATCGAGGGCGACCGGCTGACGCTCGCCGGGGAGCGGCGCAAGGAGCGCGAAGAACGCAAGGGCGGCATCCTTCACAGCGAGCGCAGCTACGGCAGCTTCCGGCGTTCCATCGTGCTCCCAGAGGGCGTGGACACCGACTCGGCCGAGGCGAGCTTCCAGAACGGCGTGCTCGAAGTGCGGATGAAGGCTCCGGGACGCCGCGGACGCAGGCTCGAGATCAAGAGCAAGGGCGAAGCCCGCACGACGCACGGCCCGGAGGTGAAAGCCGAGCAGGCGGCGGCGCGCGGTGCCCCTCTGCACCAGCAGCAGCAAGCCCCGCCGAGTCGCTGAGGGACCCGACGCGCCGGGACGCTTCCAGGGCGGAGCTTCCGGATCGCGAAACCAGACGGGCGCCGAGCGGAGGACGGACCGCTCGGCGCCTCGTCCTTTGCACGGCGGTCAACCGCCCTTGTTCTGTTTGCGCAACAGTTGCTGGCGCGCTGCTTGTGCGACGGCGCCGCTCACGTTCTTGCTCTTCGCGAGCGCGCGCACGTCGTTGTCGCGCAGATGGGGGAGGAGCCGGGCCGCGAACGTGAACGGAGTGCGGGGGTTCGACACCAGGTTGAGCTTGACCTGATAGTGGCGCACGAACTCCCGGTTTTGCGCCAGGATGCGGAGCACGTCTTCCGACACCGAGCGACTCGCGCTGATTTGCACCGCCTCGGCATCGCGCAAAAGGGGGCTCTTCACGGCGGCGGTCGCCACCAAGCGATTGGAATCCCGCACGAGCAGGAGGCGCTCCGCGGCGGATCCCAACATGGCGCGCCGAATCTTCTGCGTGACGGTCAGCTGCGTGATGAGCACGTGCAGTGGCACGAACTTGGAGCGAACCTGCTCTTTTCCGTCTTCGTCGAGCTCGTGCGTGTCCTCGTCTTCCGAAAGTGAGCCGGTCTCGGTGGCGAGGCGATCGGCCTCGACGAAAATCAGGTCGTCGTAGGTCGGCTCCTCGGTGGGCTCCGGAACGAGCTCGTTGCTGATCGCCTGGGCTACCTCCTTGTAGGCCGGAATGGCGAGCTCGACGCCGTTGCGCACGGCGAGCTCGATCAAGCGATCGGCCGTCGACATGCGCACGTTCCGGTTCATGTAGAGCGCTTCGATCACCGTCGGATTCGCGAGCATCAGCTGCTCGTTGGTGGCGATGAGCTCTCCTGCACGCTCGTCCGCGATTCGGGCGAGGTGCTCGAGGGTTTCCCTTCCGATGCGCGGCATGCGCAGAAGCGCCGCGAGCACTTCGTGATCGTTCGGATGCGCGCGCGCGATGCGATCGATGGCCGACCCGGGCAGGTCGCCGTTCAGCGCGCCGGCGAGGATCGGAGGCGGCAGCTTGTCGAGCGTCGCGTTCGCGAGCTTGTGGATCTCCGGGTCGTCGCTCTCGGCGAGCACGCAGAGGACCTGCACGATTTCGACGGGCTTGAGCCCGGGCACGACTCCCCGCGCGGCCATGAGGCGCATCGGCAGTGGAGCGCCCGGGGCGAGGAGCTTCTGGGCGGGTGCGGGAAGGCTCGAGACGTCGATGTCGCTGGGCATGGGTGCGAGAGCCGGAACCGGCCGCGCCGCGTCCCCGCGCGGCTTGCGAACCATATACCCCGGGGCCAGCGGGCCGGTGCAGGATCA
>QGUH01000768.1 GCA_003242355.1 Pseudomonadota bacterium | reverse complement strand
CTAACGGACGCCCACACGCGGCCGTCCGAGAAGGAATCCGGCGCCGACACGGCGGACGCCTCCGGATGCGTTCCCGGTGTGGCGATCGACGAGGACTTGCGCCGATGCCGCGAGCTGCTTCGACCCGTCGGGCCCGGTCGACGCGGGACCTCGGTGGCGTATCCTGGAGCCGATGGAGTCGACCTTGCGATCGCGCTCGGAGCCAGGGCGGTCATGACACGTGCCGAGCGAAACTTCGAAGCGGAAAAGGCAGCGCTCGAGGCGCAGCTCGCGACGGAGCGAGCGCACGCCGCCTCTGGATTGCGGAGCTTGCACGAGGAGTGGGCGCGCGCGCTTCTCGGCGTCGGCACGAAAGGCAACGTGGCGGCCGTGATGCGACGGGCGGCCACGGCCGGGGCGGACCGCGAGCGAGCAGCGGAAGCCGCGGCGCATCTGGCCGAGGCGGCGAAGTGGCAGGCCGAGATCGCGAGTTTTGCCACTTCCGGGGCCGAAGGGGTCGCCGCCATGACCGAAGTGCGCGGCCTCGAGCTGGCTCGGGCTTGGCTGCTCACGCTCGACCCTTCGGCGCGTGCACGCCGGGCTGCCAAGAAAATTTGCGACACGATCGCGCGCGACCCGAACGGAGTCCCGAGCGCGCTCCGGCCACACCTCGCCGCGCTGAACGCAGTGCTCGCCGAACGGTGAGCGCCGCGGCGGCTCGCGGTGAGGTCGCGGCACTCTCCTTCGCCTTGGCGGGAGGGCTCCCGGGAACCGTCGTTTCGCGCGCTGGCCCTCGATCGCCAGGTCCGTCGGCGTCAGAGATAATCGTCGTTGTTCGGGTCGGACGCGACGTCGTCGCTCGGCCAGTAATCGACGTAGTTGTGGATCCCCGAGATCATTCCCCGGAATCGATGGATCTCGACGTCGTCCGTCATCTCGTACTCCCGGAACATGCGCAGCGCCATGTCCAGACTCTCCCGCTCGCTCTGGCGCGGAGTGCGGCCGCCCTGAGTAAACCGGCGGACCGCGGCGAGCTGGAGCGCGACGGACTGGAGCGTGTCTTCGTCCGGTAGCCGCTGGATGAGGCGCGCACACTCGGCGATCGCGCGATCGAGCTGCTGGAAGAACTCGGCGCGGTTGTTGATGTCGTCTCCGAAGATGCCGGCCATGGTCGCTCTTGCTCTCTCGAAGGAACGCTTTACGAAGTGGGCGTGCCCGGTGGGGGAGTCGGGGTCGCCATCGAGCGATCTCCAATCACGCGCTGCACGCCGCCGCCCTTGGCCCACACGGGTTGTCCGCGGACGGACCACGTGTCGTACACGGGCGCGGCGGTGCTCTCGAGGTACGTCGCGTCGGGATTCACGTCGTATTCCTTCTGGACCTTCGACTGGTAGCGGCCCCGTTGATCGCGCCCGTAGGAGGCAATGCCGACTTCCGCGGGCCGGGCGTCCTTGTCCGTGTAGTACGAGCCCTGAAATCCGCCCGGACGCTGCCACTGATACTGCGGCGTGGGGCAGGGCGGCGGCGGGCCGACTCTCACGGGCTGGGAAAGATCGTGTCCCCGAAGCTGATCGCGCACTTGCTGCGCGTTCGGCGGCTTGTACGACTTCGTCGTGGGATCCCACTCGCGGCCGTACGTGCGGAGGAAGGATCGGACCACTTTTCTCCTCGCTTGACGCTGCGCTGGGGTGTTCCCCGGCATCGCGGCGAGCTTGCGCTCTCCCGCCGTCACGCCGGGCAAGGGCGGACCGGGCGGTGCCTTGGCTCGGGTCGGAGCGCGCTCGCTCGGCCGCAGGTTCCCGTTCTGCGCGTTGCCGGCGCCCTTGGCCGCGCGCTTGACGTGCGCCAGTCCGCGAAGGTCGACCTCGACGACCGGGTTGGCCGAGTAGGCGTACAGGTTGATTCCGCCCGCGTGTCCGAGCGGATCGGGTTGCAGATAACGGCCGAGGCGCGGGTCGTAATCGCGGAAACGGTTGTACGAAAGCTCGAGGTGCTCGTCCCAGAAGTGCCCCGCGAAGCGCAGACGCGTGGGGGGCGACGCGTTGGGACCGGCAGGGAACGCGCCGTACGGGTCCACGGCGGATGCACGCCACACCTCCCGCCCGTACGCGTCCTCGACGCGGATCGGCAGCCCCGTGGGCGCGTAGAACGGGTACGAAGCCTTGCCCGTCGTCGGCGCCGCCCGATCGTTCTCGTAGTCGAGCCACAGGAACGGCAGGAGCGCGTCTTCGTTGGGGTACACGTAGATGCGCAACCGCCCGTCGGGATCGCGTTCGGCAGCCAGGCGATCGCCGTCCCAGAAGAACTCCGTCCGTCGTCCGCCGTACTCGCGATACGACCGACGGCCGAGCCCGTCGTATGCCGCGGTCCACTTCTCCTCCCGATCGCCGAAGCTCACCTCCACCAGCTGATCGAGGCTGTCGTAGCGGTACGTGACGATGCGTCCCGAGCTCTCGTGCCGCCGCGCGCGGCGCATTCGCTCGTCGTGCTCGTAGAGCTCCGTGTCGGCGCGCGCCAGGAGGTTGCCCGTGTCGTAGACGACGGTGCGGTGCTCGGGCGTCGCGATCAGATTCCCCGCCGGATCGTACTCGTAGCGGCGTTCACCGCGCGCGTCGTGCTGCGCGATCAAACGCCCCGCGGCGTCGTACCGGTAGCTCTGCGGCCCGCTCGCGGTATCGATGCACGAGAGCAGCCTTCCGGTGGCGTCGTATCGGTACGCCGTCGTCCAGAAGCAATGGTCCACGCTCTTGCGAAAGCACGCGCGCAAGCGCAGCCGTTGCTCGGAGTCGAAGGCGCTCACTTCGCAGGTGCCGTTGCCGTTCTCGCGCACCACTTGCCCAGGGCGCGTCCAGAACGCGTGCCGGGTGCCGTCCGGCGTCGTCACGTACAGGCGCCCGTTGCGCGCGTACTCGTAGGTCACCACGAAGCGGTCGAAATAGCGAGTCTCGAGCAGGTGTCCCGCAGGGCCGTAGCAGTGCTCAACGCCCACGCCGTCGCGCTGATCGAGCT
>QGUH01000767.1 GCA_003242355.1 Pseudomonadota bacterium | reverse complement strand
CGGGATCGCGCCGGGCACGCTCGATGTATCCCGTGACGCGCTCGTAGGCGGCACGGTGGATGAGCGCCCCCATGAAGGTCGAAAAATCCGTCGGATCGCCGACCTGCACCTCTGCGAGGAGCTCACGCAGGCGAGCCTCGAGCTCCGGGGCGATGGAGCGGGGGACGTACACCCGCGATGCCGCCGAGCACTTCTGTCCTTGATACTCGAAGGCGCCGCGCACCAGCGCAACCGCGAGGGCGAGCACGTCGGCGCTCCGATGCGCCACGACGAAGTCCTTTCCGCCCGTTTCGGCCACCAGGCGCGGATAGGACCGATACCGCGGCGCCGCCTCGGCGACCCGCCGGAAAATCTCGCGAAAAACCGCCGTGGAGCCGGTGAAGTGCAGGCCCGAGAAATCGGGATGTGCGAGCACCTCGCGCGTGATCTCCTCGGCGTCTCCCGAAACGAGGTTGATCACGCCGTCCGGCAAGCCGGCTTCGCGCAACAGATCGAAGACGTGATGCGCGGCCAGCATCGCGTAGGGTGACGGTTTCCAGACGACCGTATTGCCGAGCAGCGCCGGAGCCGTCGGCAGGTTTCCGGCGATCGACGTGAAGTTGAACGGCGTGACCGCGTACACGAACCCGTCGAGCGGCCGCAAATCGAACCAGTTCTGCTCGCCTTCGGGCGAGATCAGGGGTTCTTCGGCCAAGCGCTCGGCGTAGTAGGCGTTGAACCGGAAGAAGTCGGCGAGCTCGCAGGCCGCGTCGATCTCTGCCTGATGCGGCGTCTTGCTCTGGCCGAGCATCGTTGCGGCGTTCAGACGCATTCGGAACGGGCCGGCGAGCAAGTCGGCCGCTCGCCGGAACACCGCTGCCCGACTCTCGAGGTCGCGCGCCGCCCAGCCCTCGCGTGCGGCCAGGGCGGCATCGATGGCGCGGCGCGCGTGCTCGGCATGTCCGACCGCGTACTCGCCGAGGAGCAGGTCGTGCCGGTGGGGCGCTCGAATGGGGGCCCAGTCGCCCGATTCGACGGGGTCCGCGCCGATGTGCAGGCGCACGCGGACGGGAGCGGCGGCTTGCCGCTCGAGCTCCGAACGAAGCTCGGCGCGCTCCGGGCTTCCCGGTGCGTACGACAGCACGGGTTCGTTGGTCGGAAGGCGCATGTAATGGTTTTAGCCCACGTGCATGCCGCATGCCGTTTGCGGGGAGGTGCGGCTCCCACGCCCTCCGACGTGTGGCTACGCGCGATCGCTCGGGAACGCGATTACCGCGCGGATATCGGGAGCCCCCAACGCGAGCGCAATCAGCCGATCGACCCCGAGCGCATTTCCGCCACTCGGAGGCATGCCCTCGACGAGCGCTGCGAGGAAACGCTCGTTCAGCGGGTACACGGGGCGCTTCTCGGCCTGCCGACGCCGTCTTTCCGCGACGAAGCGCCGCCGCTGCTCGACCGGATCGGTGAGCTCGCCGTAGCCGTTCGCGAGCTCGATGCCGCCGGCATAGAGCTCGAACCGCTCGGCGAACCGGGGGTCGTCCGGGCAGGGACGGGCGAGCGCCGCCTGGGTGAGCGGATAGTCGTGGAGGAACACCGGACGGTCCAAGCGGGCGAGCGCCGGCTCCACCCGGGACACGAGCAGCTCGAAGTAGCGAGCCTCGTCGCTTGCCGCGAGATCCGCCACGTCGCGCACCTGCGCGTGACGCCGGAACGCCTCGGCCACGCTCACGCGCTCGAAGGGGCCGGCGAGCGCGATGCGGCGATCGCCGACGCGCAGCTCGAGCTTGCCCGAAACCGCTCGCGCGACCGCGCGCACCACGGCCTCGGTGTCCCGCTGGATGGCCTCCTGCCCGGAGAAGGCGCGGTACCATTCGAGCAGCGTGAACTCGGGCTCGTGCAGCGGGCCCTGCTCGTCGCGGCGAAGCACGCGAGCGAGCTGGAATTGCCGCGGGATTCCACCGACCAAGAGCCGCTTCATCTCGAGCTCGGGAGAGGTGATGAGAAAGCGCCTTCCGGCGCGTACGGCGTCCACGTGCTGGTCCACGCCGGGGGCGCGCACGCAAATGGGGGTTTCGACCTCCAAGAAGCGCTCGCTCGCGAAGTACTCGCGGATGGCGGTCGTCGCACGCGCTCGGGCGCGCAGCGTATTGCCGATGCCCGCGAACGACAGGCGCGCGAACTCCCCGTCGCCGCGCGGCTCGGGCGCGGGGAACCGCGAAACCAGCCGCGGCGTCTCCAGCTGTCGGCCCGTCCAGCGGGCGGAAACGACGATCAGATCGCCGACGGTGACGGCGAGCCGGCCGTGCACCGAAGCCGTTGCGAACGCGTCTGCGAGCTCGACCCGGGTATCGGTTCGAAAAAGCACACGCCCGCCCACGCGAACACGCCCCGGGCGCTGCTCGCCGAGATCACTCGGCGCAAGCACGGCAGGGCTCACCCGGCGCGCAACACTTCCACGGCGAAAGCGGCGATCTGCCCGCCCATCCATGGTCCGAGCACGGCGAGCGCGACGGCCACGACGACCAGCCGTGGCAGATGAGCCAGCGTGATGTCCTGGATTTGCGTCGCGGCCTGGAGCACGGCGACGAGCAAGCCCACCAGCGCTGCGAGCCCGACGACCGGCAACGAGACGAGCAACGAAAGGACCAGCGCTTCCTGCGCGAGCCGGGTCAGCCCGTCGACGTCCACGCCGCCCTCTCAGGTTTCCTCGGCAGGAGTCTCCTCCGCAGGAGCTTCTTCCTCCGAGGGAGCCTCCTCGGCAGGCGCGGTTGCGGCGCCGCCTTCGCCGGCCTGCCCGCCGTCCTCGGACGGTTCGGGCCCGGGCTCGCTCGTGCCACCGCTCGCCGCATCGGCGCCGCCCGTCGCGGTGGCCCCGCCGGTGTCGGTGGACGACGTTCCGCCGGAAGCCGACGAGCTGCCGCCGCTTCCCGTCTCGACGTGGCCGCTGCGCACGCAGCGCGGGTCCTCCACGGCGGCTTCCTGTTGGGGGCCGCCGGGAACGACGTGATCGA
>QGUH01000766.1 GCA_003242355.1 Pseudomonadota bacterium | reverse complement strand
GGGAGACAGAGACGCGGGTCGAAGGTGGTGGGGGCACTGGCCCGCCGGTCCTTGTCCGGCACCGGTTCGGGCCCCGGGTGGCGCGTCATCAACCCCGTGAAAGCGGGCGGCCAGGCCCGCGTCCGATCCTGGCCGGGCATCTCCACCGTCTCGCGCGGGCGCACGTCGCTCACCTCGAGCACGCGCGCGATCGCGACCGTCACGTTGTCGTGCCCGCCCCGCGCGTTGGCGAGATCGACCAGCTCTTTGCAGCTCGCCTCGGGGCTCTCGCCCTTGCCCAGGATCTCGGCGATTTCCGCGTCCGACACCAGATCGGAGAGCCCGTCGGTGCAGAGCGCGAACACGTCACCCGGGCTCACGAAGAGCGGCGCGGACAGCTCCGGCTCGAGCTCCTGGCTGATGCCGAGGGCGCGCGTGATGCGGTTCGCGTCCGGGTGCCGTTCGGCGTGCTCCGGGCGGATCGCGCCCGCGGCGACCAACGCGGCCACCACGGAGTGATCGCGCGTGAGCCGCTCGAGCGTGCCGTCGCGCAGCCGGTACGCGCGCGAATCGCCGACGTGCGCGATGAGCGCTTCGCGACCGGCGAGCGTGAGCACGACCGCGGTCGAACCGGGGCGCTGATCGACGGGGAGATCGCCGCCGAGGGCGTACACCTCGGCGTGCGCCCGCTCGAAGGCGGCCTGCAAGGCGCGCGACACCGGTCCCCCGGAGCTTCCGAGCACCTCCACGATGCGCGCCACGGCGGTGCGGCTCGCCCGTTCGCCGCCGATGTGACCGCCCATCCCGTCGCACACTACGACCGCCACGCCGAAGGGCATTTCCGTGATCGCGACCGCGTCCTCGTTGATCTGCTTCTCGGGGTCGCGACCCGGATCGCTCACCGCCGCATGGTCAACGACGACGCCGGCAGACGAGCCGAGTACCATGCGGTTACTGCAGGAGCACGCTCAGCTCGACCGGTCCGAGGCGGAGCAGCGAGCCGGACGGCACCGGCGACCAAACCCCGGGGGTGAGCCGCGTGTTGTTGACGAGCGTGCCGTTGTTGCTGTTCTCGTCGCGGATCAGAAGCTGACCCATGTCGAGCTTGAGCGTCGCGTGCACGCCCGAAACGCGGGGCTCGTTGAGCACGATCCCGCACTGGCTCGGATCGCGTCCGGCGCGGATCTCCTGACCATTCAGAATCGTGAACGTGCCAGCCGCACCCTGGAGCAGGGCGCTCGACACGTGCGCCGGGGGCGTCGCGACGGGGCTCGGAGCGGGCGCCGGTGCGGGCATCGGGGCCCCCACGCCCGCTCCGACCGGGACCGGTGCCGGCTGGTACGCGGGCACGGGCGCGGCGACCGGCGCCGGGGCGGCGACGACGGGCGCCAGCCGCTCTTCCCGCGCGGGCGCACGCCGCTTGCTCCCGCTGCGCACGACGATGACGATCAAGAGCGCGATCACCACCACGCCGAACAGGCTGCCCAGGATCCAGAGGATGGGCAGGGGCGCCGTCGTGCCCTTGAGCTCGATGATGTTGTGGTTGATGCCGCTCGTGCGGTGCGCCTTGTTGTCGTAGACGACCAGGCGCACGACGGCCTGATCGCCGGAGCCGTGCAGGATCGTGTCCTTGTCCGGCGCCTGGAACTTCACGGACGACGACGTCGCTTCGAGCGCGACGCCCTTCATGCCCATGGCCACGAGCTGCTGCTGCGTGCGCTTCGCCTTTTCGACGTCCGAGCCACCGAGCGCGCTCGGCAGCTGCTGCCCCGCGGGCAAGAAGTAGACCTCGGCCCGACTGAGGTCGCCGCCCCAGCAGAACTCGCCGTATACGCGGAACGTGCCCCCGGGGTACACGCCGCCCTGGTGGCGCGCCATCTCCGCCGTGTACTCGAGGTTCACGTCGAGCGGCCACGTCGTCGGATCGATGCCGATGGGCACGTCGCGGAAGCTGTTGTCGCCCAGAATCGGCGGATTCACCTTGTCGAACACGAGCTTGAAGCTCTGGGTGACCGACGGCGCGAGGCACGAAACGCGCCACTTTACGACGTGCATCTTCGTGAAGCGCTGCCGGATCACGTTCACGATCTGGCTCGCCCGGCTCCCGCCACCCTCACGCACCACCGTGAAGAACCCGCCAATCTCCGGATTGGCGATGTTCTGCATGAACTCCTGGCTGTTGAGCTGGAACTCCTGATACGTCGAGTGCGGGAAATAGATGCTAATCGCCGGGACCGGCGTCTTGGGCAGCGCCGTGTTGTCCTCGGGGAAGCGCCCCTGAGTCAGGTATTTCTGCAGCTCGAGCGCGGCGGGCCCGGTCGTGGACGGATCGGCGCCGCCGAACCCGCTCGACAAGAGCACGAGTGCCTGGTGCAGCGGAACCGTCACGCCTTCGCCGACGTTGCCGAGCGCGCGGAACCCGTCGGTGACGGCCGCTTTCACGATCGTGAGCAGCGGCCGATTGCGTCCGGACGACGGAAACGTCTCCGTCACGCTCTGCACGAACGTCTGCGCGCGTGCGGCCTGGCTCGCCGGCAACCACTTCGAGTCTTTGACGACCTGTCGGTCGTTGAAGAACATCAAGTTGACGATGTCGTTCGGCCCCATGCTCGTCACGAGCTGCTGGGCAATCCGCTTCGCGTCCTCGAAGCTCTTGCCCATGCGCCGATCGGCGTCGATCAACACGAGCCAGGCAGTGCCCACGCCGGGTTGTCGTTGGCTCTCGCCCCAGCTCGAGTGCGACACGTACTTCGCCGGGAAGTCCGTGCCGTCCACCGTCACCGTGAAGAGCGCGTTCTTCTCGGGGAACGGGAAGGGCGCGTAGAGCGCGAGCGGGCGCTCGAGCGCCTCGCTCATGCAGTCGAAGCGGGCATTGCCGGTCTTCGTCGCGCACGGCGCGATGGCCTCGCTGACCCGCTTGCTCTGCGCGATGTCGATGACGGTCGTGAGCACCGGGTTTTGGTTCTGCTCGGCCGCTCGCGGATCGATGCGCAGAATGCGCGCTTCCGGTGCAGCGAG
>QGUH01000765.1 GCA_003242355.1 Pseudomonadota bacterium | reverse complement strand
TTTTCGGCGAACTCACGCGTGCCCAGGGCGGCCAGGCCTGGGGCGCGAGGTTCGCGCTCGGAGGGAACCTCGAGGAGCCCGGGCCGGCGATCGAAGCCGAGTTCGACACGCTCGCCGCCGTTCTGCACTCCCGCATGCTCCAGCGGCTCTCGAACGAGTCGCTGCCCGAGGTGCGCGCCAAAATCCTGCAGTTTCCGGTCGAGTTCCAGTCGCTCAAGAAGCCGCTCGCGCACTTCGTCGAAGAGCTCTGCCGCCCCAATCCGTATCAGGAGACGCCGCTGCTCCGCGGCTTCTACTTCTGCAGCGGCACGCAGACGGGGCGCGCGCTCGACCGCGTGCTCGAGAACATGGCGCGCGGGTTCAACTTGCCGCGGGCGCCGGAGGCGAGCGAACGGAACACGACGCCCCAGAGCTACTTCGTCACCGAGCTCTTCCAGCGGGTGATCTTCCCGGATCGACACCTCGCCGTGCGCTCGCTCTCCCGCACGCGGAAGACGACGCGGACGCAGGCGCTCGTGGCAGGGCTCGTGTTGTTCGCGATGCTGCTCGTGTTGACGCCGGCGGCGTTGAGCTACGCGCGCAACGCGCGCCTGGTGCGTTCGACGCTCCGCGACGTGAATGCGGCCGTGAAGCTCGAGCAGGCGCCTACCGCGAGCACGCAAGCCACCGCGGCGGCGCTCGATCGGCTCGTCGGGCGCGTACAGTCGCTCGAGCGAGAAAAGGAGTCGACGCACGTGCGCGGTCTCTTCGGCCCGTATCTCGCCGAAGAGCTGTACGAGAGGGTGAAAGGCGCGTACCTCGAGCGGCTGCACCGACTCGTCAGCGGCCCGGTACGGGCGCAGCTCGTCGCGGACGTGCGGAGCATCGGCGATCTCGCGCGCATGGACGCGGAGAACTTCCGCACGTCGTACGACGATCTCAAGCTCTACCTCATGCTCTGCCGGCCCGAGCGGCTCGTCCCCGAGTGGGCGGCGGAGCGGCTCGCCTATACCTGGGCGCGCGCGCTGCGCGCACAGACGCCCGGCGACGAGCGGACGCTCATCGCGCACGCGCGCTACTTCGTGAACGCTCTCGCCGCGGATCGACGCTACGCGTTCAAGGAAGATCCCGCCGTCGTGTCGCGCGCGCTGCGCGAGCGCGTGCTCGTGCCGCTCGACGAGCTGCAGTACGAGTGGCTCGCCGAGAGCGCGCGCGGCGTTCCGTCGATTCGTCCGGAGAACGTCTTCATCGGCACGGCCGCCGCTTATTGGGAAGCACGCGACAACGTCGAGGTTCCAGGCCTGTACACGGCACGCGGGTTCCAAGAGGTGAAGAAGGCGCTCGAGGAGCCGGACGGGCGCCTCGGGCTCGAGCCGTGGGTGCTCGGGCAGGCGCTTCCGGAGGGGGCCGACACGCGCACGGCGAGCGCCGAGCGGCTGCGCTCGCTCTACTTCCGGCGCTACACGCAGGCGTGGTCGGCGTTCATCGCGGGGCTGTCGGTGCGGGCGCCGACCGACGTGCGGGGCGCGATCGAGGAGCTGCGCGTGCTCTCCGAGTCGGAGGGCCCGTACGTGCGGCTCTTCCGGGTGATCGGAGAGAATACGCGCCTCGACGTGTCGCCGAGCTCGCTGCTCGAGAAGGGCAAGGAAGCCGTCGCCTCGAAGCTCGCGGAAGTCGCGAGCGCCGTCGCCGCGGGAAGCGCAGCGCCGCCGCCTCCACGCCCGATCTCTCCCGTCGAGCAGGATTTCGGCTCGCTGCTCCGGTTCGCGTTCGGCAACGCCGCTTCGGGTCAGGCCGACGCGGCGCCGTCCGGCTTGAGTCAGTACCTCGCGCAGCTCTCGACGCTCGAGGTCGCGCTGAGCCAGCTCGTCGAATCCAACGCGGAGCCGACGCGGGAGTTCGAGGCCGAGCTCGCCCGAACGGCGAGCGCCGTGCAGCGGTTGCTCGCAGGGCTCGACGCGCGCACGCGCCTGCTGCTCGAGCCGCTCTTGATGAACCCGATTCGCGGCAGCCGCGCGGGCGTGGTTCAGGCCGACTACAGCGCCCTCGGAGAGCGGTGGAAGGCCGAGGTTTGGGAGATCTATAACGAGAAGATCGCGCCGCGGTATCCGTTCGCGGAGGCGCCCGCGGAGGTCAGCCTCGCCGAGTTCGCGGAGTTCTTCCGGCCCGACAGCGGCATTCTCTGGAAGTTCTTCAAGGAGAACCTCGAGATGCGGCTCGAGCGCAAGGGCACGCAATTCGTGCCGCGCGCCGCGGCGGATCCGCTACCGCTCCGCTCCGATTTCTTGCAGTGCTTGAACGTCGCGCAGGAGATCACGGAAGCGGTCTTCGGGGGCGGGGCGGAGCCGCTCGTGCGTTTCGACGTGCAGATGCATCCGGTGAGCAGCGCGATTGCGGAGGTGCAGCTCGTCGTCGACGGCAAAGCCGCCATTTATCGCAACGAGCCCGAGCGCTGGATGCCGATGCAGTGGCCCGGCACCGAATCACCGAAGGGCGGCACGCTCAAGGTGCGCGGCGCCGGGTTCACCGACGAGATCCCGCGCTTGGGCGATTTCGGTCTGTTCCGCCTGTTCGAAGCGGGTGGCGTCAAAGGAACGGGTAAGGGGACGCTCGCCGGCAGTTGGGCGCTCACGCGTCCGGGGCAGCCGCCCGTCACGATCGACATCAAGCCGGCGAAGAGCGTGCACCCGTTCACGCGGGGCTTCTTCCGACGCTTGCGTTGCCCGGCCCAGGCCACGGCGGCCAGCGCCGTCGCCGCGGGAGGAATGCCATGATGCCAATCGTGGTCGGCCCGCCGGGGCTCTTCGGGAAGGCGCCGACGCACGGGGATTTCTTGCACGTGAACACCGGCGCCCGCGCCTTCATGGCGTTCGACGACTGGCTCACGGGCGCCGTCGAGTGGGCGGCGGCGCGCGCGGGGGCCGCCTGGCCCGACGCCTGCACGAAGGGCGGGATCCATCGGTCGGTTTTTCGTTGGCCCGGGGCGGTCCCTTCTACACACTCTCGGACCCCCAATACGCAACTA
>QGUH01000764.1 GCA_003242355.1 Pseudomonadota bacterium | reverse complement strand
CCCACGCGTGGTGCGATCGGGAGCGGGGACGTGTCCGCCCGTCCCCCTTGGAGTTCGGGCTGCCCCTCGCCGCCGACGTGCCGGTGACGCCTTCCGAAGATGCGGAGGTCTCCGAAGACGCGACCTGCGCCGCCCCGCCCGCGCCGGTCCCCGACGCCCTGTACACGCCTCGACCGACCGGGCTCGCGCTCGAAGCCGGCACGCTCTACGTCGCCGACGAGGGCGCGCCGGTGATTCACGTGGTGAACGTGAGCAACCCGTGCACGCCGATCGAGGGGCCGCCGCTGCTTCCGCGTTCTGCCGTTCGCCCGGATCGGGTCGTGACGACGTCTCGCGTCGCGGCGAGCCCGCTCACTCCGAGCGGTCGACGCTTCGTGTACGCGATCGACGACACCGATGCGCCGAGCGCGAGCTTGATGGCGTTCGACGTGAGTCCGGGATCGACCGAGAGGACGCCGATCCAGCACCCCAATGCGGCGCTCTCGTCGCTCGATTTGCCCGACCGCGTGATGTTCCCGGCGTCGGTGCGCGACGTCACGTTCGTTCTGCGCGACGAGCCGATCTTCGATACGAACGGGATTGCGCGCATCGGGGAGCGCTGTGATCCCGATCCAGCGTCGAGCTCTCCGGGCATCGAGTATCGGCCGACGACCTCGGGCGGTGCCCGTCCGTCCGAGCTGCGCGGCGTGTTCGCGATGGCGTTGCTCACGAACGGCCAAATCGCGACCATCGACGTCGAGGATTTCGACGCCCCGTGCCGCCGCCCGATCACCGTGAACCCCGGACCGGACCCGGATTTCCGGGGCTGCGCCAACGACCCGGAAGGCATCGAGAGCTACACGCTTCCGAACGGCGCGGCCACGGTAACGGGCGAGGTGAGCTGCAACGTGGTGGAGCCGCACCGGCCGCGCTCGAACCGGCTCCTGCGCACTGGCGGCGACGTCGGTATCCAAGCACCGTCTTTGCGTGCCTTCCCGCAGCTCGCTGTTCCAGAATCCGTCGTGCGCACGAGCTTCGAGGAGCGCCCGAAGCTGCTCGCGGTCGATTTTCCGTCGGCGCCGGCCGCGGTGTTCGTGGGCACCACCCTCCGGCAGCGGCGCGTGGCCGACGAGCCGCTCGACGCGGAGCTCGTGATCGACCCGCTCAGGGCGGAAGACTACTCGCTCGCGCTCCCCTGGCAGGAGCCGCGCGCCTATCCGCCGACGGAGACGCTCACGCTCACCTACGAGGGGGTGATCACGACGGAGATCCCGAGCGGCTTCCTCCGAGAAGATGGAACGGGCGGGTTGATCCTCGACGATCCGACGGCGGGCCTGTGTGATCGAGGGGTCCTCGATCCCGAGCTGGCGCGGCAGGTCGGCGCGGAACGTTTCGGGCTCGAAGGCGACGCGCTCGAAGCGTTCGCCCGCGATCACGCCGACTACGTCGTCGTGACCGCCGATCTGCTGGATCCGGCAGACGCGTACTGGAGCTCCGCGAGCTGCACCGTGAACGAATGCCAGAACGTCTTCGGCGACATCGAGGAGGAAGAGGACGAGCAGGCCGCATTGTCGAGCACCGACGAGCTCCTGCCGACGCGCGAGTTCCGTGTGTTGGACGCCGAGCAGCAGCGTCTATCCGTCGAGCCGCGCAACGCGACGACCGACTCGGAGCGTGCGGAGCTCTCGCGGCTCGCGGCGTGTTGCTTCCCTTCCGGCGTGAGTTATCGGGTGCGCGCGTCTCGGCAGTGGGTGCTCGTCGGTTCGGCCACGGGATTCCGCCACGGCATCGTGGGATCGAGGGTGCAGACGGAGACGGGCGAATGGACGGTCGAGTGCGCGAGGGGCTGCAATACGAGCCGGCGCGTGGACGAATCGCGAGTCTTCGAGATCGCGGCAGAGTCGTGCGGAGGACGAGGCCCTCGGGGCTCGGCGTGCCCGGTGGGACGCCCCGTGCCGGGCGACGTGTGCGTCCTGGAAGAGGCGGGCCCCGTCGGCCTCGAGGATGCGGCTGCTGCATGCATCCATGCGACGTCCACCGCTCGTTTCGCCGTGTACCGGGGCGCTCAGCCGAGCCGACGGGACATGCAGTTCGTCTGGCAGGTGGCGGGCGGGTTTCAGCCGCTCACGCTCGACCTGGGAGTGCTCACGCGGGCCGTCGCGCCCGAGCGGCTCGTCAGCGTTCCGGCGCTCGATCGCCTGAGCGTGGTCGACGCGGGCTCGCTCGGGCTCGCTTTCCTGCGCTTGGATCGGCTGACGGTCGTCACACCGACGCTCAATTGAGGAACGCGACCGGTCTCGGTCCCCGCGCTCGAGCGAGGCGCGGAAGGAGGCGACGATGAGCGCCAAGACGACTCCCGTCATGCAGCAGCATGCGGAGGCGAAGCGGGCACATCCCGACGCGATCGTCTTCTTTCGGCTCGGGGACTTCTACGAGATGTTCGGCGACGACGCGATCTTGGTATCGCGTCTTCTCGACCTGACTCTGACCAGCCGCAATCGTGGCAAGCCCGACGAAGTGCCGATGGCGGGGGTGCCCCACCATTCGGCGCACCAGTACATCGCGCGCTTGCTCGAGCTCGGTCATCGCGTCGCGATCTGCGAGCAGATGGCGGATCCGGCCACGGTGCGCGGGATCGTGCCGCGCAAGGTCGTGCGCGTGATCACTCCCGGCACGGTGACCGAGAGTGGGCACTTGCCCGTGGATTCGAACAACTTCCTCGCGGGCGTGGAGCTCGCCGAATCCGGGACGGCGCTCGCGCTCCTGGACTTGTCCACCGGCGAGCTGAGTGTGGGGCAGGCAGCGGACGCCGCGGCGCTCGTCGCGCTCGTGGGCCGTGCCCGGCCGCGCGAGATCCTGATCGGCGGCGCGGGTACCGAGAGCGAGGGCGCGGCCGCGCTGCGCCGCGCGTTCGAGCTGCTCGGCTGTGCCCGCGTCGGCGACGATCCGCCCCTCGAAGCGGCGGATCTCGAGGGGGCGCTCGGCACGCTCGCCGACGAGGCACGCGAGCTCGACGAAACCCGGCTTCG
>QGUH01000763.1 GCA_003242355.1 Pseudomonadota bacterium | reverse complement strand
TTCCTGGGGTTGGTTGGCCGTCCGCGGTTGGCCCGGGGCGCGAGGTCCGTCACGAGCCCACGGAGGAAGTGGGCGTTGCCGTGATTCCAGTCGGACAGCAGCGAGTGACAGAAGACGACGATGTTCATGGACGATCCTCGGAGCGCGGCGGCTCGCAGCGCATTTCGGAACGGCGACTCCTCTTGGCCGTAAACGCCCGGGCGAGCTCCCGGTAGGCGTCGAGATACTCACGGGCCATGCTCTCCGCGGAGAGCTCCAGGGCCCGAGCGCGCGCGCGGCGCGCGAGATCGCTCCGAAGCGCAGCGTTTTCTGCGAGCTGCTTCGCGGCGTTCCCGAGCGCGTCGACGGCGTCGGGCGGGACGAACAGCGCGGCCGAGCCCCAGACCTCCCGCAACGTCGGGATGTCGCCGAGGACGAGCGCCGCTCCGGAGAGCGCCGCTTCGAGCGGAGCGAGCCCGAACGGCTCGTAGCGGGCCGGGTGCAAGAACACCGCGGCGCGCCCCATGAGCTCCGAAAGCTCTTCCCGGCCCTGCACGCCCAACCACCGCACGTTTCCCGCAGGGCGGTCGCCGAGCTCGCCGACGACGCACACGGGCCACGGCAGCCGATCGGCGGCTCGAGCGACGAGCTCGAGATTCTTGGCGTCGTCCCAGAGTCGACCGGCTGCGAGGAAGAAGGGCTCCTTCGCCAACGGTCGAAACTCCTCCGACCGGATGCCGTTCGGAATCACGCGCGCCCGCGGCGGCGCGCCGTAAATCGCCGACAGCTCGGAGAGGAATGCCGCCGTCGGCGCAACGACCAGGCTCGCCTTCGAGAGGCCGACGCGCACGCGGCGGTCGTACTCGAAGTACGCAGGCGGCAGCCTCCGTCCGCGCACTGCCCGAAACCAGGAAGCGACGCACGAGTGCGCGACGACGAGAACCGGCGAAGACCAGGGCAGCGCGGCGTGCGCGAAGCCGTTCAGGTGGATCACGTCCGGCCGAAACGTCGCCTCCGCCTCGAGCAGCCACTCGGAAGCGGCGTCCACGTCGTTCCACGGGTTTTCCATCCACTCGAGCGCGAACGTGGACTCGAGGCAGCGGAGATTCGAAATCCGAGAGAGCGCGTCGCGCTGCGCGCGCGAGAGCGACCGCCCCATCGTCAAGAGCACGATCTCGACCCCGGCCTGCGACAATTCGCGCGTGAGCTCGACGGCGTACGAGAAAACGCCACCGACCGTGTCGGCCGTCATCAACACGCGTCGCGGCCGCGGCGTCATCGCTGGACCTCGAACGCCGCCGGGCCGGAAACGCCCGAACGCGTCGGATCGGCGTCGCTCGAACGATCCCGAATCGAAGGCTCGCTTTCGAGCCACTCGAACAGACGAGAAAGCCCCGAATCCAAGGAGTATCGCGGAGACCAGCCGGTCTCCCTTCGGAAGCGGGAGATGTCCGAGACGTAGTAACGTTGATCACCGACGCGTGGGGCGCCGAACTTCACCCGCGGCGCGTGCCCGACGAGCGCCTCGATGCGCCCGAGGAGCTCGACGAGGCTCGTGGTATTGGCAGGCCCGCCGCCGATGTTGAAGGCCCGGCCCGCGAGGCGTTCGATCGCGCTCTGGGCGAGCAGCAACGCCTCCACCAGATCGTCGACGTAGAGCACGTCCCGCACCTGGAGCCCGTCGCCGTACACCGTGATCGCCTCTCCCGCCGCGGCGCGCTTGACGAAGTGGGCGACCCAGCCTTGGTCTTCGTTCCCGCATTGATGCGGGCCGTAGATGCAGCTCATGCGGAATACGACCGCCGAAATCCCGAAGCTCCGGGCGTAGTCGAGCACGTACTGATCGGCCGCGCCCTTGGAGCAGCCGTAGGGGCTGTGGAAGTCCAGCGGGCGCTCCTCACCGATCCCGCGCGCGGCGATCGCGGGATCGGAAGGCTCGTAGCGCGTGGCACGGCGCTCGAGCGCGACGTCCGAAAGCGCCCCGTACACCTTGTTCGTCGAGGTGAACACGAGTGGCGGCGGTGTGGGGAGCGCGCGAATCGCTTCGAGCACGTTCAGCGTGCCGAGCACGTTGATCTCGAAGTCGCGCCGGGGATCGGTGAGGCTCGTCGTCACCGCCACCTGGGCCGCGAAGTGGAAGACGTGCGTCGCGCCGCGGACGGCCGCGGCGACTCGCGACGGATCCCGGCAGTCGTCGCGCCAGAGCTCGACGCGCGCGCCGCCCACCCGGCGCAGGAATTCGGCGTTGCGCTCGGTTCCGGGCCGCGACAGGTCGTCGAGAACCAGCACGTTCTTGCCCCGTGCGACGAGCCGCTCGACCAGATTCGTTCCGATGAAGCCCGCGCCTCCCGTCACGAGCACGTAGCCGCGCTCGGGATCGCGCGCCGCACTTTCCTCAAACCGTGAGTCCACGAGCCTCGAGCTCCCGGCAAGCGGTTTCCCAACCGTCCACGGCCTTTTGCGACCGCAACCAGGCCGTCAAACGAGTGAGCCCTGCGTCGAAATCGACCAGCGGCTCGTAACCGAGCAGCTGCCGCGCGCGGCCGATGTCGGCGAAGCAATGGCGAATGTCCCCGACTCGGTACTTGCCGCTCACCTCCGGTGCGAGGGAGCTCTTGCCCAGCATGTCCGCCAGGCGTCGCGCGACGTCCACGATGCGCACCGCGCGCCCGCTGCCGACGTTGATGGCCGTGCCCGGCGCCGCCGGCGAGACGAGCGCCAGACGACACGCGCGGGCGACGTCGTGGACGCTCACGAAGTCGCGCCGCTGTGCCCCGTCTTCGAAGATCAGCGGCGGCTTGTCGTTGAGCAACCGCGACGCGAAGATGGCGAGCACCCCCGTGTACGGATTCGAGAGCGCCTGACGCGGACCATAGGTGTTGAAGAAGCGCAGCGCGACCGTCGGGATCCCGTACGCCCGCCCGACCATCAAGCAGAGCCGTTCTTGGTCGTACTTCGAGAGCGCGTAGCGGAAAACAGGACAGGAGCCTTCCTTTCCGGATGTGGCAACCGGATCAAGATCCCCCCCCT
>QGUH01000762.1 GCA_003242355.1 Pseudomonadota bacterium | reverse complement strand
GGCCGAGGGGGGCCGGGAGGGGGTGGGCGGGGGGCCGCGGGCGGCCTGCGGCCGGGGCGGACCCTGCGGTTTGCCGGGGGGGCTGGGCCTGGGGGGCTCGGCCTGCGCCTCGTCGGCGGGCGCGAGCCGCCCGAATGGCTCGCTCGAGAACGCGCGGGCCGCGTCTCGCCGCGGGCGCGGGTCGTTCGCGATCTCGGTGATCCGCGCAAGCGCCCTGGGTACGCCGAAGGCGCGTTCGTGTTGCAAGAAGAAGGCGCGCAGGTGGTGGCCCTGCTGCTCGGCGCGCGTCCGGGAGAGCGCGTGCTCGACGCGTGCGCCGGGCGCGGGCAGAAGACGACGCTGCTCGCCGAGAACGTCGGGGCCTCCGGCGCGGTGTGGGCTGCGGATCTGAGCGCGAAGAAGCTTTCTCGAATTCCGGCGGAGCTCACGCGGCTCGGATTGCCGCCGGTGGAGACGCGTGCCGAGAATCTGGAGCTGGGTCCGGGAGGGCTTCCGGACGGCTTCGATCGCGTGCTGGTCGATGCCCCCTGCACGGGGACGGGAACGCTGCGGCACCGCCCGGAAATTCGCGGGCGACTGCGCCCCGAAGATCCGGCGCGCCTCGCCGCGGTGCAAACGCGCATTCTGCGGAACGCGGCGACGCGCGCACGTCCCGGAGGCAGAGTCGTCTACGCCGTGTGCAGCGTGCTCCCGGAAGAAGGCGAGGGGGTCATCGAGCGCGTGCGCGACCTGCTCGAGCCTGCCCCGTTCGATGCGCCCGAGCTCGAGGGGCGCCTGGCGCTCACGGACACGACCACGTTGCGCCTCCTTCCCGGTGCACATGGCACCGACGGCTACTTCGTGGCGAGCTTCGTGAAGCGTTAGCCTCGAGTCGGTGGCGGACTCAGTGGGGGGCTGCTGCAGCGTGAGGAGCCCGCTCTCGGGCGGCCGAGGGTTGCTCCCCGAGCTTCATGCGCCTTTGGGGAAGGCGCGCGCGGATTTCCCTGCCCGGAGTGTGCCTTTTTGCGACTCACGTCGAACGGGAGCACGTCCTCGGGCTCGCGGGAAACGCGCGAAACGCTGCTCTCGGTGGTCGTGATATGGAGAGCGGGACATGGGAATCGTTGGGAAGCGCGCCGTGAGCGGCATCGAGGCGGCCGAGGATTTCTTGTCGAACGACATCGCGGCGCTGCTCGAGCGGCGCCGCGAGCGGGATCTTTCGGAGCACGTGCTGGGCCTCTTTCGGAGCGTGGTGCGGGACGTGCCAGCGTATGCGCGCTTTCTCGCGGAGCGCGGTGTGGACCCGGAGCGCATCACCACGCTGGAGGCGTTTGCCGGGCTGCCGGCGACGACCAAGGCGGAGTACCACCAGGCGTACGCGCTCGAGGAGCTGTGTCGGGGCGGGCGGCTCGAGGGAGCGGATTTCATCGCGGTCTCGTCGGGCTCGACGGGCGTGCCGACGTTTTGGCCGCGCGCGGCCCGGGACGAGTACGGCACGAGCACGCGCTTCGAGCAGGTGCTCGGGCACGGCTTCGGGCTGCGCGGGCGCCGCACGCTCGGCGTGGTGTGCTTTGCGCTCGGCAGCTGGGTCGGCGGCATGTACACCACGTTTGCCTGTCGGAACCTCGCTGCGAAAGGGTATCCGCTCACGCTCGTCACCCCGGGCAACCAGCGCACCGAAATCCTGCGCGTCGTGCGCGCGCTCGGGCCGAGCTTCGAGGCGCTCGTGCTGTTCGGGTATCCGCCGTTCCTCAAAGACGTGATCGATGCCGGCCGCGCCGAAGGGCTCGACTGGTCTCGCTTCGACGTCCACCTGGTCACGGCCGGCGAGGTGTTCAGCGAAGAATGGCGCTCGCTCGTCTGCGAGCGGGCCGGCATCCGCGACCCCGAGCGGTGCACCGCGTCGCTCTACGGCACGGCCGACGGCGGCGTGCTCGCCAACGAGACCCCGCTCTCGATCCGCATCCGCCGTTTCCTCGCACGAAAGCCGGGCGCCGCGCGCGAGCTTTTCGGCGAATCCCGCCTGCCGACCCTGTGCCAGTACGACCCACTGCATCGCTACTTCGAGGTCGCCGAGCGCGACCTCGTGTTCAGTGCCGACGGCACCGTCCCGCTCATTCGCTACCGCATCCTCGATCGCGGCGGCATCGTGCCGTACGAGCGGATGCTCGCCTTCGTGCGCGACCACGGCTTCGAGCCGCTGCCCGAGGGTGCGCCCCCTGCGGCGGAGCTCCCGTTCGTCCACGTCTTCGGCCGACAGGGGTTCGCGCTCTCGTTTTACGGTGCCAACGTCTACCCCGAAAACGTGGCCGTCGGCCTCGAACAGCCGCACGTCGCACCCTTCGTCACCGGCAAGTTCGTGATGGAGCTCCGCGAGACCGAAGCGCACGATAGCGAGCTTGCGATCACCGTCGAGCTCGCGCCCGGCGTCGAGCCAACGAGCGAGCTCTCCGCGCGTGTCGCAACTTCCGTCCGCGCCGAGCTCGAGCGCCTCAACAGCGAGTTCTTGAACTACGCCCCCGCCGAGCGCCGCACTCCGCGCATCACCCTGCTGCCCCTCGGCCATCCCGACTATTTCCCAATCGGCGTGAAGCACCGCTACACGCGGCACTGAGCCGTCGGTTTCCGATGGCAATCCTCACGATGTGGGCGTTCGTGCGGTGGGGCGTCGCCAGTGTCCAATGCCTCGACAGCACGAGGTCGCGACGTCACGGTACCCGCGTATCGCTGCTGCTCTCGGAGCGGGTGACCCGCTCTTCGTAAGGCGTGCTCGACACCATGAGGGCGGGTGACCCGCTCGCTTGGAACGTTGGCGGGTCGAGCAGGGCGGGTGACCCGCCCTTTGGGGCGATTGGAGCACCGAAAAAGGCGGGTCACCCGCTCTTTTTGCGGCAGGGCGCGGCCTGGACGGGCGGGTGACCCGCTCCAAAACGCGGGTCACCCGCTCGGCGGCGCGGGTGACCCGCCCCTCGGCGGGGGCCGATCGCCGCGAATGGGGCGGGTGACCCGCTCGATTCGACCGTTCGAGGC
>QGUH01000761.1 GCA_003242355.1 Pseudomonadota bacterium | reverse complement strand
GTGATCGACCACGCGCACGGCGAGGCGCCCGCGTGCGTCCAAGCCTGTCCCAATGGCGCCATCGCCGTTCGCGTGGTCGATCACGCATCGGTCGTACAGGTCGCGGAGGCGGAAACCTTCCTCCCCGGCGCCCCGGGACCGGAGCATACGCTGCCGACGACGGTCTACAAAACGAAGAAGCCGCTCCCGGCGAATCTGCTCCCCGCCGACTTTTATTCCACGAGCCCCGAGCATTCGCACCCGGCGCTGGTCGCGATGCTCACGCTCACGCAGCTCTCCGCGGGGGCGTTCGCGCTCGGGCTTCTGGTCGAGCACCTCGCCGGGCGTCCCTGGGGCAGCACACTCGCTCAAGCCACCACGGCGACGGCGCTCGCGCTGATCGCCCTGGGGGCCAGCCTGTTCCACCTCGGGCGTCCGCACCTGGCGTACCGGGCGTTTCTCGGAGTCCGCACGTCCTGGCTGAGCCGAGAGATCATCGCCTTCGGCGGTTTCGCCAAGGCGTCGCTCGTGTTCGCGCTGCTCACGGCCGCGCCCCTCCTCTCGCTCTCGGTGCTCGAGCCGCTCGCCGCGCTCGCGCCCGCCCTGCAAGTGGCAGCCGGGCTCTTCGGGTTCCTCGGCGTGTTCTGTTCGGTGATGGTCTACGTCGCCACCCGACGCTCTCAATGGTCGGGAACTCGCACCGGAATCCAGTTCTTCGGCACGTTCTTCTGTCTCGGCGCGGCAACCGTGTTCACGGTCGGCGCCTTCGGCAACGAGTCGCTCGGGCCCCTGGATCGCATCGGCGCCGCGCTCCTCTCGGTCGTCGTCGCGAGCACGTGCATCAAGCTCGCGTTCGAGGTTCGCGGACTGTTGCACGCGCGGGATCGCCGGCAATCGCCGGAACGGCGACGCGCGCAGGTGATGCTGGGTGACCTCAGGACGGTCACGGTCCTGCGTTTCACGTTCTCGTTCGTGGGCGGGTTGTTGCTGCCCGCGGTGTTCCTCGTAAAGAGCGAGCAGCAGCCTGGCCCCGCGTGGGGTCTCGCGATGCTCGTCGCCCTCGTCGCGGGCGAGGTCGCCGAGCGCGTCCTGTTCTTCCGCGCGGCGCCGGCGTCGCGCATGCCGGGAGGTCTCCGATGAGCAAGCTGCTCGAGCGCCTGGGGCGAGCCGGGCGCGACTTGCTCGTTCGCCGCGACGGTCCCCTCACCCGGGAGCTCGTGCTCGAGCCGTCGCGTTTCGGGTTGGGCCACATGCCGCGACGGCTCGCCGCCGATCAAACGACGACGATGGTGTGCGGCTTCTGCTCGACCGGATGCGGGCTCGAGATCCTGCTCCGGAACGGCGAAGCGGTGGGCCTCGCTCCCGATCCCGAGTATCCCGTCAACCTCGGCATGGCCTGCCCGAAAGGCTGGGAGGCCCTCTCGCCGCTGCGTGGGCCCGGTCGGGCCACGACCCCGCTCATCCGACGCGGGGGCCGCTTGGTCGCCGTGAGCTGGGAGGAAGCCGTCCTCGAGATGGTCGGCCGCTTCAAGGCCATCCAGGAGAAGCACGGGCACGACGCCGTGGCCTGGCTCGGCACCGGCCAGATGGTGACCGAAGAGCTCGCCTTCCTCGGCGCTCTCGGCAAGTTCGGCATGGGAATGCTCCATGGCGACGGCAACACGCGCCAATGCATGGCGACGGCTGCCGTTGCCTACAAGCAGAGCTTCGGCTTCGACGCCCCACCGTTCACGTACGCGGATTTCGAACGGTCCGACGTGCTCGTCTTCATCGGGTCGAACCTGTGCATCGCGCACCCGATCCTGTGGGAACGCGTGCTCAAGAACCCCCACCGGCCGAAAATCGTGGTCGTCGATCCGCGGCGAACCGAAACGGCGATGGCGGCGACGCACCACTTCGCCGTTCGACCGAAGAGCGATCTCGTGTTGCTCTACACGGTCGCGAACCTGCTCATCACGAACGGCTGGATCGATCGCGCGTACATCGAAGCCCACACGAGCGGCTTCGAGGAGTTCCGCGCGCACGTGGAAAAGTATTCGCTCGAACGCTGCAGTCGGGAAACCGGGCTTGCCGCGGCGCGGATCGTCGAGCTGGTCGAGCTCATCCGCGACGGAAAGCGCGTGAGCTTCTGGTGGACGATGGGCGTGAACCAGAGCCACGAGGGGGTGCGCACCGCACAGGCCATCATCGCGCTCGCCTTGATGACCGGCAACATCGGGCGCCCCGGCACGGGCCCCAACTCCATCACCGGCCAGTGCAACGCGATGGGCTCGCGCCTGTTCAGCAACACCACGAACTTGCTCGGTGGGCGCGACTTCGCGAGCCCTCACGATCGCCGCGAGGTGGCCTCGTTGCTGGGCATCGACGAGGCGCGTATTCCGCGGATCGCGAGCCTCGCTTACGACCAGATCCTCGAAGCGGCGCTCGCTCGAAAGATCCGCGGGCTTTGGGTGCTCGCCACGAACCCGGCCCATTCGTGGATCAATCAGGGGCACCTGCGCGACGTCCTCGAACGTCTCGAGTGCCTCGTCGTTCAGGACATGTACGTAGACACCGAGACGGCGGAGATCGCCGACATCATCCTGCCGGCAGCGGGCTGGGCGGAGAAAGAAGGGACCTTCATCAACTCGGAGCGCCGTATCGGGCTCGTGGCGCGCGTCGCGCGAGCACCGGGTGAAGCGCTGGCCGATTTCCACATTTTCCGCCTGATCGCCGAAGCGTATGGCTGCCGGGAGATGTTCCGCGAGTGGCAGAGTCCCGAAGCGGTATTCCAGATCCTCAAGCGGTTGAGCCGCGGACGCCCCTGTGACATCACCGGGATCACCGACTACGCCATGCTCGCACGGGAAGGCGGCGTGCAGTGGCCGCTGCCCGAAGGAGCGACGCCGATCACGGAGCGCCGCTTGTTCGAGGATGGTCACTTCTACACTCCCGATCGGCGGGCGCGATTTTTCTTTCCCGATTCCCCGCCCCCTCCCCAGCCCACCGCCGGGCGGTTTCCGGTCTTGCCGCTCAGCCGGGGGGGGAGCTCCCGC
>QGUH01000760.1 GCA_003242355.1 Pseudomonadota bacterium | reverse complement strand
GCTCGGGCGCTTGCGGGCGCGCGGTGCCTCGCGGCTCGCCATTCGCGCAAAGCTCGCGGCACGCGGTGTGGAGGCAGCGGCCATCGATCGCGCGCTCGAGCGCGAAACGATCGAAGAGCCCGAGGCCGAGCTCGAAGCGGCACGTGCCTTGGCCCGCCGCCGCCGGCTCGGCCCGCACCGGCCGGAGAGCGAGCGCGCCGAGCACCGGCGGCGCGATTTCGCCGCCCTCGCGCGCGCTGGGTTCTCCTTCGACATCGTCCGGCGGGTGCTCGGCGAGGAAGAGGGCGAGGGCGAGTTTTGACGGCGTCCATGGGCCCCGAGGCACTCTTGCGGGACCCGTGGCGTTTCGGCAGCGCCGACCCTCGACTCGGTTCTCGACGTTCGTGCTCTGGGAGCGCTGCCCCGTGGCGTTTCGGCAGTTTCGAGGTCGCAAGCGGCGCTTTCGAGCTCCCTGTGTGAGCCCGCTCGAGGACGGACGTGCACGACCGGAGCGCGACGATCGTGGCTGGCACCCGCGTTGCTAGGTGACTCGCGTCTCGCGACCGAGTCATCCGGTCGACGAGAACCAGGTGGCCGGGCTCGCAGGCGCTGTTCGCCTGCTCCGCGGCCCGAAAAGCGAGGTCCGAGCCATGGCACACGCAGACGAGGCGAGCACGTTCGATATCATCCGCATGGCCGAGCGCGTCGACATGAGGGTGCGCAGCGCACACGTCGCCGAGATCGTTGCGGGCGCGCTGCTGATGATCCTCGGCGCGCGGCGCACCTCGTTCGCGGGCGCTGCGGTCGCGGCCTGGGGCGCGGCGTTGCTCGTGAAGGTGGCCGTCGAGCGCCTCGAGCTCACGCTGGAGCGGCAGCACGCCGACGTTTGGGACGAGGTCGACGAGGCGTCGTGGCAGTCCTTCCCAGCGAGTGACGCGCCCGGCTATACATATTGACATGGCGCCGGACGCGCTGGAGTCACTCGCGCGAGGAGCAAGTCTCGGGGAAGTAGCAGCGCGGCTTTCGGTGGCCCTCCTCGTCGGAGGGGCGGTGGGATGGGAGCGGGAACGCCAGGACAAGCCGGCCGGGTTGCGGACGCACATTCTCGTCGCGCTCGGATCGGCGACGTTCGTGCTGCTCGGCTTCGAAGTGGGCGATCATCTCGCGCACCGCTACGGAGATTCCGGGTTCGATCCCACGCGGGTGCTCCAAGGCGTCGTCGGCGGAATCGGCTTTCTCGGCGCGGGAACGATCCTGAAATCGAGCGGCCACGTTTCCGGCATCACGACGGCCGCGAGCGTGTGGATCACGGGTGCCTTGGGCTCTGCAGCGGGGCTCGGCGCGTATCTGGTCGCGCTCGTGGCGACGGCCTTCGCGCTGCTCACGCTCGCCGTGATCGGCCGATGGGAGCGGCGGGTCATGGGTTCTCGCCCCCCGGAGTGACGGGCGGAGCGCTCGTGGCAAATTGTCACGGTCCGTTCGAAGCGAAAAGAACTGGTGCCGGGGGCGCCTTCGGACGGCTACACTTTCAAGCGAATGCCGGCCCCAACTGCCATTTCATCCGGGCCTCAGGGGATTCGCGTGCTCGTCGTGGAGGACGACGACGATTCGCGCGACATGCTGAGTGAGCTCGTTTCCATGCTGGGACACAGCGCCCTTGGTGCCGCGAACGCCACGGAGGCGCTCCGGCACATCGACGAGTCTGCGCCCCAGGTCGCTCTGATCGACATCGGGCTTCCGGACGTCGATGGCTGCGAAGTTGCGAGGATGATCCGCGCGCGTCCGCGGGGCGCCGACGTGCGGCTCGTGGCCCTCACGGGCTACAGCGACGAACGCACGCGGGAAACCGCGGCGGGCGCCGGCTTCGATGATTTCGTGGTCAACCCGAGGCGCCGGAGGCGTTGATGACGCTGCTCGAGCGCGTCACCGGCAGCGACTGACGGCGCCTCGACCCGCGCAGCGGCGCGCGCCCCCGGCGGCTCCGGCTGCTCGGGCTGTCGGCGGGCTCCGGGAGCACCGCTGCCGATCACTGAGGACTCCCTACACCCGCGCTCGGTTGCGCGAGCGGGGTCGAGTCATCGAGTCGACGAACGCCGCGGACGGGTGTCGCCGCCGCGGGCGCGCGTGGGACCTCACAAACGAGAACGCGGGGTGAGGCTCGAGCCTCACCCCGCGGAGCGCCCCGTATTGAGGCGGCTCACTGATAGCGCTCGAGCTTGCGATACAGCGTTCGCCGATCGAAGCCGAGCACTTTGGCCGCGAGCGTCTTGTTGCCGCCGACGGCTGCGAGCACCTTGCGGATGTAGCGCTCTTCGACCGTGTCCATCGGCGGCAGATCGTTCGGATCGTCGCTCGGCGTGTACACCTCGGTCGCGCGGTGCTCGCGGATCTTCGGCGGCAGGTCGTCCAGCGTGATCTCGTCGAACCGCGCGAGCGCTACCGCGCGCTCCATGCAGTTCTCGAGCTCGCGCACGTTGCCGGGCCAGTCGTAGCTGATGAGCCGCTCGGCGACGAGCCGACCGAGACGTGTGACCGACTTTCCGCTGCGTTGAGCGGCGCGCTCGAGGAAGTGCTGGGCGAGCAGAAGCACGTCGTTGCCACGGGCGCGGAGCGGCGGCACGTCGATGCGCACCACGTTGATCCGGTAGAACAAGTCTTCGCGGAAGCGCTTCTCCGCCACTTCCTTGTCGAGGTCGCGGTTCGTCGCCGCGATGATGCGCGCGTCGAACGGGAGCTCCTGCGACGACCCGAGCGGACGCACCTTGCGCTCCTGCAAGGCGCGCAGGATCTTCGCCTGCATGCCCATGGGCATCTCGCCGATCTCGTCGAGGAACAGCGAGCCCTGGTCCGCTTCCACGAACAGACCGGTGCGCGCCGAGCGAGCGTCGGTGAACGCGCCGCGCACGTGCCCGAACAGCTCGCTTTCCAGCAGGTTCTCGGGCATGGCGGCGCAGTTGATGGCCAAGAACGGCCCGCGCCGGCCGCTGCGCTCGTGAATGGCGCGCGCCACGAGCTCCTTGCCCGTGCCGCTCTCG
>QGUH01000023.1 GCA_003242355.1 Pseudomonadota bacterium | reverse complement strand
GGATTGCTCGTACTTGGCGTCGGCGGGAATCCGCAGGCGAAGGTAGCCTCCTGCGTCGTTCCGATCCGGACTTCGAGCTCGCGTGCGAAGCCGTTCGTGCACGAGATTCCCGAGGTCGCTCGCGAACCCCGCCTCGGAATCGACGAGGGCGATGCGAATCTCCGAGAGACCGGTCGTGTTCCTCAGATACGCCTCGACGCGCGCCACGAGTGGTTCGTACACGGGAGCCAGATCCGCCGGACGGCCGAGCAGATGCCAGAGGAGGTCGTCATCGTCGTGTGCAAGCAGCGCTTCGTCGGCGGCGTACGGGCCGAGGAACAACACGTTCTTGCCCCACGTCCCGTGTACGAGATCGAAGGCCCAAAGGAGATCCTCCGAGTCGCGTAACCCCGCCAGCACGGCCGGGACCTCGAGTACGTGGGTCAGATGCTCGAGCGTTCGCGTCAGCGATTCGCGGTTTGCGCTCTCGCCATCGCAGAGAACGGCCACGGGAACTCGTGTCTTCCCCGCGATTGGAACGCCGCCCTTCGATGCGAACTCCCGGATTGCGAGATCGTAGTTCCGGACCGCCGCGGCCGGCGTCTGCTGCGCGGCGGGGAGCTGCGTGAGCACACCGAAGACGAACGGCTCGGCACCCTTCAGGATGGCCTCTCCGCCGAGGACCTGCCTGCACGCCCCGCCACGAGCGGGATTGATCGGGTCGTCGTTTCTCAGACGGACGCAACGCGAAGCGAGGCAAAGCCGGGGTTCCTCCGCGATCAGGTTGCATTCGGTATGGGAGGTGCAGCTCGTTTCGTCCGCGCCCGGGCGCTCGTTCGGCTTCAACTCCGCGCACGCAGCCAAGGCGAGCGCAACCACGAGCCATCTCCCGACACGCCCGAACCACGCGCAGAACATTCGCGGACGACGCATCGACGCCTCGTTCAGAGGCGGAGAACGCACGCGATCCGGACCGAGTCGGGACTCGCTTCGGCGACGACGCGCGTGCGTTCGTCCGGCAAGGTCAAAAGCAACACGGCAGCGGCGCCGAACGCGACCGCCCCGGCGTAACCGATGAGGGCGTAAGTCTGAGCGGTCTCTGCAGCGCCGCGGTCCCGGCCGCAGCGCTCGTCCCGAGAAAGCTCGCCGTGCAGGCAGCGCTCGTCGTCGTTGTAGCGGGCGACGTGTCGAGCCCGAATGACCTGCGCGATCAAGCCGCTGCCCAACGACGCGCCTGCCGCGCCCAAGAGTCCGAAGCCCAGGTCACGACGAAACGCATTCGTACGCGGCGCGAGCCCGAGCTCCGCGCTACCGGGCTGGGCGGGAGACCTCGGAGGGGGCGCCGGAGCGGGAGGCGGCACCTCCGTTGCAGGCTGCGAAACGAAGTGAATCGATTCCACGACGGTCGTTCCGCCCCGTACCTCCACCGAGCGGGTCACCGAGCCGTGCCGTTCCGTTCGCACCTCGACCCGAACCGTTCCGGCGGCGATGCGCAACGGCGGAAGCGGGAGCTCTCCGATCCGGACTCCGTCCACGAACAACGTGCTCGGGGTCACGCTGCTCTCGACCACGAGATACGCGAGGTGCTCTCGGATGCTGGCGAGCGCGCTTCTGAGCAGATCGGCGCGACTCGCGATCCACGGATCGTCCTCCGCCGCGAGCGCCTCCATCAAGGCGCGCTCGGCTTCGACCCACCTTCCGAGTGCCTGTCGTGCGAGCGCCACCTGAGCCAACGCACGCGGGGAACGACTCCGTTCGTAGGCACGCTGGAACAACGCGAGGGCTTCCGCGTCGCGGCGCTCGCGGCGAAGCTCGAGGCCCCGTTCGATCAAGGCCTCTTCGGAAAGCTCGCTGTCGTCCCGCACCGGCGCCGAAGGCTCGCCGTCGTCCCACGCCGGCGCCGAAGCCGCGCGGCCATCGCGCTCTTGCGCCGAAGCCTCGCTGCGATCCGCCGCCTGCGCCGAGGCGCCGTCACCTCGCACCCGCGCCGAAGGCTCGTTGCGACTCCGCACCTCTGCCCAGGCGATCCGCTCGCCCGCCAACGACACCGCGAGCACACCCACGACGATGAGGAGTGAAGCCTTGATCATTCCACGATCAGTGCGCCGTTCGTTCCGGTCGCGACTCTGACGTCCTGCTTCTTTTCCACCCGCTCGACTCGGGTCGAGAGCATGGGTTTCGACGCCGTCGTTCCTCGTGCCGGCTCGCGCGGGGCGCTCGCGCGGCTTCGCTCACCGGAACTCTCTGGAACGTGCTCGTCGTCGAGCGCGATGGCCGTGGGCGTAGCGACGGGGACGAGAAGGGAAGGCTCCGTCGTCTTCGCGTCGTAGGCGGCCGACACCGCGGGCACGGGCGCTGCCGGGGGCGCGGGCGTGGGTTCCGAGCGGCGTGCCGCAACGCCCGGTTCCACGCCGCGCGGCTCGGTGCACGAGTGAACGACGCTCGCTCCGCCGGCGGTGGCGAGCACCGAGAACACCAGCGCCCGCCGCCTTCCCGCGAGCGACCGACGGAATCGTGGCGTTCGTCGCGCCTCGGGGAGCAGCGCCGGAGCATTTTCCGAAACGGTGGTGGCCGTGACCTCCCACAGCGCGGCTTCCGACCGGTGCTGCGAGACGAACTCCGCTTCCCAGAGCGCCCAGGCTCGCTTCCCCCCGAAACCGAGGAGCGCGCTCCCCAACGCCTGCACAGACGGGTAGCGCTTCGCCGGATCGCGGTGCATCGCGCGCGCGATGATCTCCGCGAGCTCGCTCGGGAAGTCGGAGCGGATTACGTCGAGCGGCACGACCGGCTCGCTGAGAATCGCCTGCAACACTTGGTAGTGGTTCGTGCCGCCGAACGGGCGCCGCCCCGCCGCGCACTCATAGAGCATCACGCCGAGTGAATACTGGTCGCTGAGCGGCGATGCGCGCTCCGCGCCACGGGTCAGCTCCGGCGCCAAATAGTGCATCGTCCCCAGAAGGCACTCGGAGCGAGTCAGGGGCGTGCCGGGTTCCTCGACGTGCTCGAGCTTCGATATGCCGAAATCGAGAACCACCGGTTGCGGCCCATGGGGCGGGCGCCGAACGACCATCACGTTGGCCGGCTTGAGATCCCGGTGAATGATGCCCGCTTCGTGAGCCGCCTTCACGCCCGAGAGTATCGGCAAGAACAGCTCGACGAGCCCGGCCGGCGGCAGCGGTCCGTGTCTCGCGACGAGCGTCGCGAGGTCCACGCCGTCGAGGAACTCCATGACGAGAAACGGCTGCCCTTGCTCCATGCCGACGTCGTAAACCTGCACGACGTTCTGGTGCCGAATCTGCGAAGCCGCCTTGGCTTCCCGCGCGAAACGCGCGCACGCACGTGGATCCGAGGCGAGCCCCGGACCGAGCAGCTTGATCGCCACTCGGTGTCCGAGCTCGACGTGCCGCCCCTCGTAGACGCACGCCATCCCGCCGCGACCGAGCTGCCGCACCACTTCGTAGCCACCCAGCCGCAGGGGCCGCGAGTTCGCGGTGTTGTCGAGACCGAGTACCGAGACCATTTGCCCCACGAGACGTGAGCTTCCCTTCCGACCCGTCGTGTCGGGCGATGCTACCTCAAGTTGGTTCTGGATGGAGCGCCGGGAGCGGCACGCACGATGGCGGGCACGCACCTGTTCGGTGTCGCGACGTGCGTTGACGCGATCGTCGGTGAATGCGATAGCTACAGCCGGGCTGAAATGGACGAGGCGAGCGCCGACACGTTCGAAGATCCGCCGCATTCTGCATCTCTCGACGGGGGCCGTCCCGAAGCACACTTGTTCGTCGTGCTCGAGTGCGACCGGCCGACCTCCGGCGGCGCACGCTTTTCCCTCGGCGATGCCGAAGAAATCGTGATTGGACGCGGCGAGGAGCGACGGGCGGTGCGTTCCTCGACAGGTGGTGTCCAGCGGCTTCGGGTGAGCGTGCCGGGGCGTTCGATGTCCGGCCTCCACGCGCGCATTCGGCGCGTGCGCGAAGGCTACCTCCTCGAGGACGCGGGCTCGACGAATGGTACCTTCGTCAACGGCGTTCCGGTATCCCGCGCGCTCCTCGCGGAAGACTCGGTGATCGAGCTCGGCCACACCGTTTTCGTCTTGCGAGCCGCGTTGCTCACGCCGCACGGTACTCCCGCCGATCAGGATTCGAGGCACGCGGCGTCCGTCGACCCGGACCTCGCCACGCTCCTTCCCACGCTCGCGCGCGACTTCGACACCGTGGCGCGCATCGCCAAGTCGAACGTGCCCACCATCCTCTTGGGCGAGACGGGCACGGGCAAGGAGCGCCTGGCACGCGCCATCCATCGCCTCTCGGGGCGCACGGGTGACTTCGTGCCGGTCAACTGTGCCGCGCTCTCTCCCAACCTCACGGAAAGCCAGCTGTTCGGTCACGTGAAGGGCGCTTTTTCCGGCGCCGTTCGGGACGCCGTCGGCTTCGTGCGCAGCGCCCATCGCGGCACCCTCATGCTCGACGAAGTCGGCGAGCTCTCACCCACCGCCCAAGCCGCCTTGCTCCGCGTGCTTCAGGAGCACGAGGTCGTTCCCGTCGGCGCTTCCCGGGCCGTTCCCGTCGATCTTCGCGTGATCGCGGCCACGCACCGTCCCCTCGAGGACCTGGTCGCGCAAGGGAGGTTCCGAGCGGATCTGTTCGCTCGCCTCGATGGTTACCGCCACGCGCTCCCTCCCTTGCGCAGCCGTCGCGAAGACCTCGGACTCATGATCGCCGAAGCGCTCCGCGCGCGGAGCTCGGCGGCCACGCTCACCCCGACGGCAGGGATTCGCCTCGTCGCTCATGCGTGGCCGCACAACGTTCGCGAGCTCGTTCAACGCCTCGGTCGCGCGCTCGCCCTCGCCGACACTGGCCCACTCACCGAATCGCACTTCGGGCTCGCGTCCCCCGCCGAGCAACCACGTCCCGTTTCCGGCAAGACCACGCGCGGGCTCAGCCCGGCCGAAGCCCGTCTCAAGCAAGAGCTCGTGCGCGCGCTCGAACAATGCGAGGGCAACGTCTCCGAAGTGGCGCGCGTCATGGGCAAGGCGCGCATGCAGATTCAGCGCTGGATGAAGCGCTTCGCGATCGATCCGGCGAGCTATCGCTCGTCGCGGCCGCGCCCCGAAGGCGAAGCGCGGTAGCCGTCCGCGCGGCAGCCGCGTCCCAATCGGCGAGGCGCCAGGGAATCGGCGAACGCGCTCCCTGGCCCGATTCGGCGCGGGCGTCGCTGCCGTCGGCCTCGGCCCTCGGTGCGCCATTCGCGCGGTGAGCTCGGGTTGCAGCGGTTTGCGTTCGCGACTCCGCGCAACCGGGCGGAGCGCCCGGTTGCGCAGGATGGAGCGCGAGGCGTGCACGAAACGATCAGTCGACGGCGTATCCGTCGAAGAAATGCAGATTCCCGCCGTTGCCGATGATGTTGACCCTGGGGGTGCCGTTGTCGTTGAAGTGCGTCGCACCGAAGAGATCGGCCGGCACGGGCGTGCCGCTCGGGCTCAAGGTGATTGGATCCCAGATCACCCACGGATTGGTGCCTCCCGTGTTCGGCCACTGACCGAAAGCGTACCGCACGGTCGCCATCTGGAACGGGGAGAACTTGAGCGTGACGAGGTCGATGATTTGTGAGCCGGGCGACGAAACCGTCAGGCTCAGCGGGGTGAACGAGCTCCCCGTGATCGTGGACGTGAACGCCATTCGATGAGGTTGGCTCGTGGTGCCCCAGTTCGAGCCGTTCAGCTCCCACATGTGCTGGATCCTGGTGCCCGCGATGGCGAAGACGTCGACGCGCGTCGAGTCCGTGGCGATGGCACGGATCATCCCCGTGAGCTCCGCTCCGCCCACGGGCTGGAACCACGGCCGGCTCGAGGAACCGGTAACCGGTCCCGATACGGTGGAGCCCGAGATCTTCACGTGCGCGATGGTGTTCGAGTTCGTGACCCAGAAGACGTCGAAGAGCCCGGATCCGCGCGTGGCGACGGCCACCTTGCTCGTTGCTTTCACCGACGTCGAGCTGCTGATCGACTGCCAGCTGCTCCACGACGAGCTGGAGGACCCGGTGTTCCTCTGGGTCCTGTAGATTTTGCCGTTCGTGCCGTGAATGAACACGTGCATCGTGGCCGAGGTCCCGCTGTACGCGGCAGCGATCGCGCGCGCCCCCACACCCGAAGGCGCTCCCGTAATGTACTCGAACGTCCAATTGCCGCTCGCGTCGCGATGCCAGCGGCCGGGCTGACCCGACGAGTGGATCAGCAATTGATCCAACGTGGTCGTTCCCGGGCGAGTGAGCGCAGTCCCCTCGATGGTGCTGTCCGGGTACCAGACGGCGTGCACCGTCGTGGACAGCGCTTCGCTCGTCGTGCCGACCGTCTCCGCACCTTCGTCCAGCCCACCGACCTCGCTGGTGCAGCCCCCGGCCGCGATGGCAATTCCCAACAACCAAGCAGCGCGCGACCCTCTGTTCGTCATCCCTCTCCGGATCATCATTTCTCCTCCTCGCATCTTCGGCCCGACGGCTCGGCGAAGCGGTCGAGCCGCGCCGATCGACGGCCAACCCAACGCTTGGGTGCGGCTCGCCTTCGCAATTCACGTGCCGGCCGCGGGGGGGTTGGTGCCCCAGGGCCCGACGACGGAAACCGCTGCAGAGGAAGGCGAAGAAGCCGCCGAAAATCGTCGATCGAGGCGGGAGCAACGAGCGTCGCCGCGCGCGAAAGGCATCACCAGCCGCGACGGTGGCGTTGCAGCTCTGGGTGTTGCACGCGGGTTGCAGTGCAACCTCGTGTTCCCGAATCCAGTGGGCGCGAGCGCAAGCCGGCCTCGGTGAACGCGGGGTGCCCCTCGCCCCCGAAGAACCGTTCGGCAGCTCGCGGCCGGCGGGTTCCCAGCCGTTCGTCCCTCTCTTTAGGGCAGCGTGGTCACCGAGACGTCGTCGTAGTAGACGGTGCCGGTCTGCAAACCGATGCGGATGATGCCGCCCTGCACGGCAGCCTGGGCCTCGAGCGTGGCGACCTCGATGCCGTCGAGATCCGTGCTACCGGAAGCGCCAGCCTCGCCTCCTTCTCCTTGTGCAGCGCCGCCCATCGCTGGCTCCGTGCCATCCGACGTGCCGCCGTCGGCATCCGCTCCGCTGCCCCCACCGCCGTCGGCGGGAGGCGCTCCCCCGGCGCCCGCGTCACCGCGCTGCCCCGAGCCCGCCGCGCCTCCGCTGCCCGGTTCCTCGGGAGCGCTTCCGCCGTCGCCGCCCGAAACAGCGTCGCTGCCTGCGCTGCCGCCTGCCGTCGATGCTCCACCAGCAGGGCTCGTCCCGCCCTTCGACGATCCGCCGGGCGAGGATGCACCGCCCGCCCCGGCATCACCCCCAAGGGAGAACTCGGTGTCGGCGCCCGCAGCTCCCGCGTCGGATGCTCCGCCGCTTCCCGAGCGACCACTCGTGGAAACGCAAATGTTCGACAAGCACCGAAGGGTGCCGTCACACGTGTCGTTCCCGTAACAGGCGCAGCGCTCCGAACCGGCAGGGCACTCCTCCGGTGCACCGTCGTCCTTTCCACGGGCCCAGCCGAGAACCAGCGCCAGGCCAGCCCATAACCCACCAGCGTGTCATCCGTTCCAACGATCTAGAGTAGCCCCTCGCGGGGCTCGGCGCGAGGGTGCCGCGCGAGCAGACCACGCTCACAAGACCAACGAGAGGGAGCGCAACGCCAAACGCGGGGAGGGCAGACGTTTCCCGCCCTCGAATCGGCACGCCCTCCGTGACACTCGCGGTACGGCACGACCGTTCTCACTCTCGAATCCGCGCGCCCTCCCGTGACACTGCCGTCCCGACGGATCGCGAGGAGAATTCCCGAGATCTCGTGTGCGAGGGCACGGTGGTTGCCCGGGGCGTGCCGCCGTCGGTCCGGCCCTGTCGGAGGAGCCTCACGCGCGGTCACGCCGATCGAGCATGTTGCAGCGGAGTCCGTTGCACCGGCACTCCACTGCAACGCCCGGAGCGCGTGACGAAGCGCCGAGGCACGCGACACACGAGCTTTTCTTCCTCCGTGCCGGGCCGTGAAAGCGGCACGGGTGTTGCCAGTGCGCGCACGTGGCGTGCCGCTACCGAGGAGGGACGAGCCCATGCAAGCAAAGCAAAGACGAGTGATCGGTTTCATCGGCAATGTCTTCCGGAAGCATCGCTTTCGGTCCAGATGCTGGACGCTCCCAGCCTCTGGAACGGCACTGCAGCAACGAAGGGTTGGGAACGCGCTGAAGCTCGGCGCTTTCGGGCTGCTGGCGTCCACGACGGCCGGGTGCATGGCGCCGGTCGACGAGGACCTCGAAGAGCCCGAGCAACCGGCGATGTTGGAACAGGCGCTCGAGGAATACCGACCGATTCGGCCGCGAGCGGTTCCGGTGCGCGTCGTCCAGTTCACGCGGTCGGGAAGCCCGTTTCTGAGCGATACGATAGTCCGCAGAGAGCTCGAACGAGTCAACACGCTCCTCGAGCGAACCAGGCTCGTCTTTTACCTGGTCGCGAACCACGACGAGCCGAACACGCCCTTCTCCGACCTCTTTTCGGAGGACGGAGCCGATGACATTTACACTTGGCCCACGAATCTGAGCGCGGCGCCTCCGATACGATCCTGGAATCCGAATTGTACGTTCCCGGTGCCCTCGAACCGACGCGAGTCCGAGTACGACGCGCTTCAGCGGGCCGCCGCGTACTGCGCCTACGATGAAGAGGTTTTGATCTACGTCAACGCAGGCCCGTCCATGGGAGGCCAACCTCCATGGAACAGTCGCGTGATCGGCATGTCGCGCTACCACATGGATGGCCGGCGCCAGAACACCCTGGCGCACGAGTTCGGCCACTACCTCGGCCTGCCGCACACCTTTCCCGGCGCACCCGACGGCGTCTACGGCCGAGAGTGGGGACTTACCGCAGGTCAAAACAGCACTCGAGCCAACTGGAATGCCCTCGATCCGGAAACGGGCGAGCGAACCTCGCTCGCGAACTACTGGGATCTGGTTTACGTTCCCCGGATCCTGCTCGGCACCAGGACGATTCATCCTACGAGCCGAGAGGAAGCGCTCCAGTACGAGGGGTTGCTACGACCGAAGGATTGGGGCTGGCAAGAGGACGGCTCGCACGGAAGTCTTTACCGCTGCACTGGGCCAGGCGACCCGATCTGCGGAAATCGACCTGCTGAAACGCTCCGCATGGACCTCGGGATTTCGAACGTCTACTACAGTGACACGCATCCGTCGCTGTTCGAGGCGCTCGACTTCGAAACGCCCTGGGGGGTCGGCCCGAATCTCATGTCCTACGGCTACGGTGGACTCGAGTCCGACCCGTTCGCAGCGCGCATCTCCTGGTCTCAAGTCGCGCAGATCCAGCGCGCGCTGCGCTACGATATCGCGTTCAACGTGGAGCCGGGTGCCGGCACCGTGTGGGGAAGGAGGCCGCTCATCGGCTATCTCTGGGCGCCCTACCAAGAGGGATATTATCGGGAAGTCGGCTTCGACCGCGTGGGCGACGACTACGACTCGTTCCCGATTCACGGTGACAAGCCGGATCTCTGCCGGAACGCGTGCCTCCAGGAATCGCGGTGCCGGGCGTACACCTATGTCGCGAACGACGACGGGAACGGGAATGGTCGTTGTTGGCTCAAGAGTGGCTTGGGGACCTTCGTCGTCAATCCCAGCACCATCTCCGGTTCGGTATCGATCTACGACAAAGGCATCGACCGCGCGGGCAACGACCTCCGCTCGCACGAGCTCGCCGCGCCCCTGCCGGAGCTCTGCGCCCAGTCGTGCGCGGAGGAGCCACGGTGTGTCGCCTACACGTACGTGAAACCCGGAGTTCAAGGTTCGAAAGCACGGTGTTGGCTCAAGAGCAGCGTCGGCGTCCGCGCCACCAACCCGGACACCGTTTCCGGTGTGAAACGCGACCTCTCCGGCGTCGACCTCGTCGGGAACGACTATCGGAACTTCGTCCCATCCCCGGCGACGGCCGCAACCTGTCAAGAGGAATGCCGGATGGACTCGCGCTGCCGCGCGTACACCTTCGTCGGCTCCACGAACCGTTGCTGGCTGAAGACGAAGCCCGGCACCCCGACCGCCCGAAGCGGCGCGGTGTCGGGCATCAAAGACGGGTTCTCCGAGCACACGGACATGCCGAGCATCACTCCGTATGCCTCCTTCGAACGCAGTGGAGCGACCGCGTGCCAGGCGAGCTGCCTCCAAGACCCGAGGTGCCGCGCGTTCACGCACACGCGGTACGACTTCCGCACCTGGCGAGGCCAGTGCGACCTCCGGGACGAGGTCGGCGAGAGCGTCTTTGCCGTGGGCGTCGTCTCCGGCATCAAGGGGCTCGAATTCATGTGATCGAAATCGCGCAACGAGGTGACGGGCTCTCGCCCGTCGCCTCGCAGCGCGAAAGCCGCCTCTTCGTGCGCGAGCTTCCGGTCCTGGCGCCGCCACGAGTCGGCCCAGCGCAGCGAGAGCGACGAGGTTCGGAGCGCGCCTGCAAAGCGCTCCGAGCCGGCGGGCGGGGCACTCCTCCGGTGCACCGTCGTCCTTTCCACGGGCCCAGCCGAGAACGAGGGCGCGGCCTCTCCGGTGGTGAGCGCCGGTCACCTGTTCGGGCGTGTTGCCGGGGCCTCGTGCAAGCGCTGCGCTTTCTCGGTCGCGCTCGGCAATCTTTGCGATGCAGCGGCCGTCGAGGCACCGCTCGCCGAAGGTTCGGGAACGCTCGGCGACCCGTCCACGATGCGATTGCCGTATGCGGGTGGCGGCGCGACGACCGGCGGATTTTCCTCTCGAGATGGACGTTGGTCCGTATCCTTGTGGGCTTTCACGTCTTCCGGAGGCGTTTCGGCCGGCTTGTTGCGGGTCGCCGCGCCACACGCGGCGAGGAGCACGGCCGTTGCGACCACGGTTGGCGAGCGCGAGAGGGGACGCGGGCCTGGCATACGACTCCGTTGCGTAGCAACTTTCGATCCGGAGCCGGCATGGCTCGTTGCGCGGGCGTGACCGCTATGGGGACGTGATCTCGCGCGGCGGCCTTCCGCGAGCTCGGCGTCGATCGAACCCTGCCCCTCGATCTCCAAGAGCACGTTCCCGAGGACGGGCATGGTGCTCTTCTCGTCCGCGACACCCTGGCAGCCCGCGAGGTGAAGGTCCGTGGCAGCACACCCGTGGGCTCGCGGACCGCGTTCGACGCTGCCGGTCACGTTCCCGAAAAGTGGCACGCGCGCTTCGGGATTGTAGGCGCCACGCGCGCATGGATAGTGTGGCGGCGCATGCCACTCGCCCCGATTCATCGTCTGTACGCCAAGCTCACGGGTTTGGTCGAAAGCCGGCTGTGGGCCCGCGTGTTGCTCGGCCTCTTCCTCGGGATCGGCGTTGGAGTCGTCTTGGGTCCGGCCGCGGGCTGGGTGTCGCCGGAGGTGGGCCGCACGCTCACGAGCTGGCTGGCGCTCCCCGGCGATCTGTTCATCCGCCTCGTGCAGATGATCATGATCCCGCTCGTCGTCGCCTCCATCATTCAGGGCATCGCGGGCGACGGGGACCGGGAGCGCGTCGCGCGCCTCGGCGGTCGTCTCCTGGCGTACTTCCTGGGGACGACGCTCGTCGCCGTGGCGATCGGCATTGGTGCGGGTGAGCTCATTCGACCCGGCCGCGGCGGAATGCCGCTCGCCGCCGCAGGGCCCCCGCCGCAAGCGGCTTCGATTCCGAGCAGCGCCGACGTCCCCGCGTTGATCACGGGGCTTTTGCCGACGAACCCCCTCGCCTCGATGCTCGCGGGGGAGATGTTGAGCATCGTCACCTTCTCCGTGATCGTGGCTGCGGCCCTCGTCTCGATGCCGCGCGAGCGCGCCGAGCCCGTGCTGAACGTGCTGTTCTCGGTTCAGGAGATTTGCATGACGGTGACGCGGTGGGCGATGCGCCTCGCGCCGTACGCGGTGTTCGGGCTCATGGCGCGCACGATCGCCAAATCCGGGCTTTCGTCGATTCTGTCGCTGGGCTTGTACGTGCTGACGGTGCTCGTCGCCCTCGCCGTCGTGATGGCGTGCTACCTCGTTCTCGTCGCGATCTCGTCGTCGCACTCCGTCGTCTCCTTCCTGCGAGCGACGAGCGACGTGCTCCTGCTCGCGTTCTCGGTAGCGAGCTCCGCGGCCGTCATGCCGTTGACCATGAAAACCGCGGAGCAGAACCTGCGCGTGCCGCCCGACGTGACGCGCTTCGTGGTCCCGGTGGGCACGATCCTGAACATGAACGGCACGGCCGCCTACCAGGCCGTGGCGACCGTGTTCCTGGCGCAGCTCTACGGGCTCGAGCTGACGCTGCCGATGTTGATTCTCGTGCTCGTGACCACCATCGCGGCGTCGCTCGGCACGCCGTCCGCTCCGGGCGCCGGCATCGTCATCCTCTCCACGGTGCTCAAGAGCGTCGGGGTGCCGCTCGAAGGCATCGCCATCATCCTCGGCGTCGATCA
>QGUH01000759.1 GCA_003242355.1 Pseudomonadota bacterium | reverse complement strand
ACGTCTTCACGCAGGGCCGGCAGGGGCTCGATCGCGGCAAGGGTGGTCTCGGTCTGGGCCTCGCGATCGTGCGCAGCCTCGTGGAGCTGCACGGGGGCACCGTGGCGGCGCGCAGCGCGGGGCCCGGCCAGGGCAGCGAGTTTACGGTGCGTCTGCCGGGGGCGGATCTCGCCGAGAGCGCGCCGGACTCGCAGACGCCCCAACCGAGCGCTCCCGCGCCATTCGCGCCCCGGCGCGTGCTCGTGGTCGACGACAACGAGGACGCGGCGGAGACGCTCAAGCAATCGCTCGAGGCCGCCGGTCACTCCGTGATCGTCGCGCACGACGGCGCCGCCGCGCTGCGGATCGTGGCGGAGTTCTCCCCCGACGTCGCCGTGCTCGACATCGGTCTTCCCGTGATGGATGGCTACGAGCTGGCGCGCAAGCTCCGTGAGCATCCGTCGTTCCGAGCGCTCCCGCTCATCGCGCTCACCGGTTACGGCTCGGAGGCCGATCGCTCCCTCGCCAAGGCAGCGGGGTTCAGCGCGCATCTGGTCAAACCGATCGCCGTGGATCGGCTCGAAGCGCTCGTGCTCGGCCTCACGCGCGAGCCACGCGCTGGGGAATCTGCCTCTTCGAGTCGGTAATAGCCCTTCCTCGGCGAAAGAGCCTCCGTCGAAAGACGCACGGGCCATCGCGCCGCGAGCGCCTCCCCGGCTCCGCGGGGCGGATGACGTCTCGAAGCCATGAGCACGCAACTTGCTTCGAATGGCGCTGCATGTTCCAGGCGGAGGCTCCGTGAGCAAAATCCAGGCTCCTGCTGCCGAGGGCGTGCCGTCGTCAACCCATGAGACCGCAGCCGACGCCGCCATCGACGCGCCCGACCGGACGCGCGGACCGATCGGCAAGGAGCAAGACGCGTGCGCGGACGACGACGACCCCCGCTCTCTGCCGCGTTTGCTCGCGCGGGGGTCCCTGTGGTCGCTCGGCGGCTACGCCGCGAGCCAGGCCCTCCGCCTGATCGGCAACCTCATCCTCTGGCGTCTGCTTTATCCCGAAGCTTTCGGGATCATGGCGCTCGTCAACGTCCTCATGCAGGGCATGGCGATGTTCTCGGACGTCGGTATCGGGCCGAGCATCGTCCAGAACCGGCGCGGCGAAGATCCCGATTACCAGAACACGGCCTGGACGATTCAGGTGGTTCGCGGAACGCTGCTGTTCGGCGTCGCCGTGATGCTCGCCGCGCCGGTGTCGCGCCTCTACGGCGAGCCGCAGCTCGCACGGCTGCTGCCGTTCGCAGCGCTCGGATTCATCATCGACGGGTTCGTGTCGACGCGGCTGTTCACGGCCGCGCGGAACATGCTGCTTCATCGCATCACGCTGATCGAGCTCGCGGCCCAGAGCGCGGCGCTCGTCGGCACCGTCGGCTGGGCGCTCGTCGATCGGAGCATCGCGGCGCTCGTCGCCGGCGCCCTCCTCGCGAACCTGACGCGCGTCACGCTCACCCACTGGGCGCTGCCGGGCGTCGCCAACCGGTTCCGTTGGGATCGGGAGAGCGCGCACACCTTGCTCCGCTTCGGGCGGTGGGTCTTCTTGAGCACGCTGCTCGGCTTCACGGCGACGCAGGCCGATCGCTTGGTGTTCGGCAAGCTGGTGCCGATGGAGCTGCTCGGCGTCTACAGCATCGCGCTCGTCTGGGCGTCGCTGCCGAACATGATCCTGGAGCGCATCTTCAGGAGCGTGGTCTTTCCGGCGTTGAGCCGCGTCTACAATGCCGGCAACGACTTCGTCGCGGCGTTTCGCGAGGCGCGCGAGCCCTGGCTCATCTTCGGCGCCTGGGTGGTGTCGTGCCTCGTTGCCGGCGGGCCGTCGCTGATTCGCCTGTTGTACGACGAGCGCGCGATCGAGGCAGGGTGGATCGTGCAGCTCCTCGCCCTGGGCACCTGGGTCGCCACGATGTCGAGCTCGCGCGGCAACGCTGCGCTCGCGCGGGGCGCGCCCGGTTGGATCGCCGCGGCGAGCGCGGCCAAAGTCGTGGCGCTCGCGGCGCTCATTCCCATCGGCGTCTCGATCGCCGGGTTTCGGGGCGGCGTCAGCGGATTCGTGCTCGCCGAGCTCGCGGCGTACACGGTGCTCCTCTTCTCCATGTCCCGGCGCGGGCTTCGGGAATTTCCGAGAGAGCTCGGGCTCACCGCGATTCTCGGCGCGGGCGCTTTCGCGGCTTGGGAGGCGGCCCGGAAAGTCCACGCGCTCCTCGCCCCGTATGCAGCGAGGGGCGGTGTCGCCCAGCGCGTCGGAGCGTTCGCGGAGTGCACCCTGGTCGCCGTGCTGACCGCCGCCCTTTTCGGCCCGCTCTTGCTCGCCCACCGCGCCCAGCGGAAGCGGCGCCCGAGCGCGCTGCGCGGATGATGCCCGGGCGCAAGCCCGGCGGGCATTTGCTCCAAGCACGCCGTCGGGTCGGTACGCGCGACGCGCACGCTCGGAAACTGCACCCGGAGCCTACAGCGCGGGCCGCACGCGGCGCGGGCCGTCGGCCGGTGCACCGAGCGGCGTGCGTGGCGCGGGCGGCACGGTGTTCCCATACCGCCACGCGCTCGAAGTACCAACGCGCCGATGTGAGTTTGGGGGTGATACCGAAGAAGGTAGGAGGTGATACCGAGAACGGTAGGGGCAGATACCGAGAAGCCGGATGGTCGTCGGTAGGGCGCGCCGTTCGCGGTGGGTGCCGATGCCGAGAGGTGAACGTACCCCGTCTGGGCCGTGCCGTCGCCGTGGAGGAGCCGAACGTCCGTCGGTAGGGCATGCCGTCGCGGTGGGTGCCGATACCGAGGGTCCGGACGACCCTGCCAGTAGGGTGCCGTCGCGGTGGAGGCGCCGCCAGTACGGCGTGCCGTCGCGGTCCCTTCGTCGGCGCGCGGTGCAGGCCGCCGTAGGGCACGGTGGAGGTGCCGTCAGTACGGCGAGCCGTCCGGGGGGGTGACGCGGGGGACTTCCGGCGGGGGGGCCCCCCCACTGCAGACCCCGGGCACCACGGATA
>QGUH01000758.1 GCA_003242355.1 Pseudomonadota bacterium | reverse complement strand
TTAAAAAGGAACGCCCCGCGCCCCACCAGCGCCTCGCCGTTCCCGTCCAAACCCCCCCCCGTCTGTCCCGGGGGGCGATCGACCAAGTGGCCGATCCCGCGCTCGAGCCCTCCCCCGACGGCATCATCGCCACGAACACCACCGTCGCCCGGGACGATCTGCACACCCCGCAAGAGGAGCTCGAGGCGATCGGGGCGGGCGGGCTCTCGGGAGCGCCGCTCAAAGCGCGCGCCCTCTCCGTGCTCGAGCGCTTGCGCGCGCGCGTGGGCGATCGCGTCGTGCTGGTCGCCGCGGGCGGCATCGAAGATGCGGACGACGCGTGGGAGCGGATCCGCGCCGGTGCCACGCTCGTTCAGGTGTACACGGGTTTCGTGTACGCGGGCCCGACGTTTCCGGTCACGCTCGCGCGTGGCATCGCCGAGCGCGTGCGTGCGTGCGGCTATCAGTCGCTCTCCGAAGCAGTGGGCAGCGGGCTGGCACTGAGCCGTCGCGAACGCCGCTTGCCGTCTTTCGGCTCGATTGCGCCGGCCGCGTCGCGGAAGTGACGCGGCCGATCCGCGGCTCGGGTTCGCCGGCGACGTCGAGGTCCAGTCGAACCCCCTCGGTTCATCCCCAGGAGTGAGAGTGGGCCCGCTGGTTCGCTCGGGCTCCGGCGTCGCGACGCAGCAGCCGCCGAGCAGGGCCGCGTCGATGGGCGGGTCAGGGTTTGCCGAGTGGTGGACAGGCCGAGCCGCTTCGTTCGACGCAGCGGCCGCCGAGCAGGGCCGCGTCGATGGGGCGGATCAGGGTTCGCCGGGCGGGGGCGAGGTCGAGCCGCCGCGGTCGGCGAAGCAGCCGGTGAGCACGGCGTCGGAGGGGGCGGCCTCGCACGCGGCCCGCGAGAAGAACCAGCGCCCTCGTTCGAGCGTGACCGACGTTGGATCGACGCCGACGAGCTCGTGCGTTTCGTCGCAGCGCCACGGGCCCGCATCGGTGGGCTTGCTGGGTGCGCCTTCGGGAACCGGACCGAACAGGCGAATCTCTTCTGCCGCTTGCCAGTAGTGGAACGCGAGGGGTGTGCTCGAAACGCGACGCCACGTTCCCATCGGCGCGCCCGGCGACAGCGGCTCGAACTGCCACGCCTCGCATCCGACGCCGCCCGGCACGCGAAAGTAGACGTGGGCGCGCGCTCGTTGGAGCGACGCGAGCGTCTCGCCGGGCAGCGCGTCGCAGAAGACGTTGAGCAAGCGTTCGTTCGTGACGACTTCTTCGAAGCGAACCTCGTCGCGACCAAAGCTTCCCGAAAACTCCTGGTCGAAGGCTTCGATCTGACGGATGAGCTTCTGCACCGAGCGCAACGGCATGCTCGCGCCACAACGCACGTCGCGCAGAAACGACGCCGGCAGCGTCGCGAGCTGCATCGTGCCGGCACGCTGCTCGGCGACGACGAGCTGCTTCAAGCTCTCGGCGTCGAGCTCGCGACAGTCGCAGCGCGGCACCGCATCGAGCAGCGCGCTGCGGAGCTCCGGCCAGCGTCGGTCTTGTGGCTTTCCCTCGACCGAGGCGACTGCTCGGGCGAAGGCGTCGCAGCGCGCGAACTGCCCGTAGCCGTCGCGGGCGAGCGCCGCGCGCGCTTCCGGGTTGCTCTCCGCGAGCAGGCGCGCGGCCAGCGGCGCCGCGGCGCCCTCGTTCGCTGCACGCTCGTCGGTCACTTCGGGTTCTCCGCGAGCGCGAACGAGCAGGTGGATGGCAACGGGCGCCGGCAGCGCCGAAAGGTAGGCGCGCAGGGTGCGTACATCCACGTCCGGAGCGGCCGCGACGAACACGTCGCCGCTCGAAAGGGCCGCCGTTCGGCTGCGGAGCGCCTCCACCCGCGCCTCGAGCGTGCTGCCGGGTACGGGCTGCCCATCGAAGCTCGCCGAGGCCCCGTCGATCTCGAGCACGGGGCCGCTGCCGGGAGCGCGTCCGAGGACGGATTCGGGGAGGGGAACGCGCGTGGGCGCCGCGAGCGCTCGCGTGGGCAAGCGCTCGAGCAGCGCCAAGAGCTCACCCTTTCCCGCCGCACACTGCTCGGGGCTCGCCGGAGTCTCGACGCGCGGCGAGGGCGCCCCGGGCTGGCACGCACCGAAGATCAGGGGGCTGGTCGCGAGCGCGACTCCGAGGCATCGCCGCCCCAAGCGGGCGCTCGCCCGCAAGGGCGTCCGGCGCGGCCGGCTCGGGAGGGCCTCGGCGGGGTTCATGACCGGTGCTTATTACACGCCCGCGGGACCTCGGGGCGAGCGGCTCGCAGGCCGTCGGGACGACGCGGCGCCAGGCGGTCAGGTGGTCGGGCAGCCCGAGGGCCGGGGTTCGGGTCGGGGACTGTGGGTGCCGGGATTGAAGAAAGTGCCATTACGCCCGGGCGGCCGAGGCCGTACGTAACGGCGAGAGAAGGACGATGGTGGTCGTGGTGAGCCAGCGCGGACGTGGGCCGCGATCTTCCTCACCCCGAGCGAGCACGGGTCATGAGTGACCTGGCCGCTCTGCGCATCTTGGTCGTCGACGACGATCCGCTCCAACTTCACACGTCGCGTCGCATCCTCACGCGGCTCGGCTTCGAGGTGACGACTTGCGACGACGGCGACTGCGCGAAGACGTTTTTCGAGCAGTGGCTCGAGCGCCGCTCTCGCGGGGAGGAGTCGCGCGCGGCGCCGTTCGATCTCGTCATCATGGACGTGATGCTGCGCGACGGCGGCGACGGGCTCACGATCTTCGAGGAGCTCCGCCAGATGGCGCCCGAGCAACGCGGGCTGCTCGTCAGCGGGCATCCCCTCCAAGATCGCGCGGCGCAGGCGCAACGGCTCGGCCTCGCGTGGCTCGGCAAACCCTACACGGCCGATGCCTTGGCGGAGGCCGTGCGCGTGGCGCTCGTCTCCCCGGTCCCGCCTGCTTCCTGAGAATCGAATCTTCCCGTCCAGGCGCGCCGTGACGGGCAGAGGCTCACCCGCCGCTGCCTGACGATCGGATCTCGGCGTCCAGGCGTGCTGCCGTGGGGTAGAG
>QGUH01000757.1 GCA_003242355.1 Pseudomonadota bacterium | reverse complement strand
CTGCTCAAAGGCGACAGGGACCCGGCGACGAGCCCCGAGCACGTTTTCTTGGCGCTGCTGGCGGAGCGGCGCCTCATGCGCGGCGAGCCGGGGGATCTGGCCCCGCTGCCCCGGGACTTGCTCGAGCCGCCGATCGAGCGGGTGGGGGAGCTCGCCATCGACGAGCACCTTTCGCTGCGCGAACGGCGCTCGCTCGCGACGGCGCTCAACACCCTGCTCGCGTCGCCCACGTTCGCGGCGTGGCGTGAAGGCGCCTCGCTCGACGTCGAGGAGTGGCTCACGCCCACGGACGGGCGGACGCCCGGCGTCATCGTGAGCACGGCCCACCTCGACGACGAGGAGCGGGCGCTCGTGCTCGGCGTGGTGCTGGAGGAGCTGCTCACGTGGGTGCGCAGCCTCTCGGGCACGCAGAAGCTGCGCGCGCTCGTGGTGTTCGACGAGGTGTATGGGTTCTTGCCGCCGTATCCGGCCAATCCCCCGACGAAGCGGCCGCTCGTGACGCTGCTCAAACAAGCGCGCGCGTTCGGCGTGGGCCTCGTGCTCGCCACGCAGAACCCGATGGACCTCGACTACCGCGCGCTCAGCAACGCGGGACTATGGGCGATTGGGCGGCTGCAGACCGACGCCGATCGCGACCGCGTGCTCGAGGGGCTGACCGGCGGTGACGAGGAGATCAGCCGCATCGCGCTCGCCACGATCGTAAAAAGGCTCGGGCCCCGCTGGTTCGTGCTGCGCAACAGCCACGCCAAGGAGGGCCCGCAGCTCCTCCAGGCGCGCTGGGCCATGTCGTGGATGCGCGGCCCCATGACGCGCACCGAAATCCGCCGTGCCCGCGCCCTGCACGACGCGGCCGCCGAACCCCCTCTCGAAGCGAACCCCTAACGACCGAGAAAGGCCTTTTGCAATGGCACCCCCCGTATTCACCCTCAAGCGATCGAAAGACGGCCAGTACTACTTCAACCTGCACGCCGCCAACAACGAGATCATCCTCACCAGCCCCCGCTACCGCATGCGCGGCGTGGCCCTGAACGGCATCATCATGGTGAAAGACCACGCCGAAACCGATCAATACTACGAACGCCTCCCCTCCGGCGACCAACACTACTTCGTCCTCCGCTCCGGCGACGGCCAAGTCCTCGGCACTAGCGAGCGCTACACCACGCGCGCCGCGCGCGACAAAGGCATCGAAGCCGTAAAGCGCTGCGCGCCGGAGGCAGAGATTCGCGAGGAGCTCGATGCGTGAGGGCGGGGTTGGAAAAGCGGCTCGAGTTCGTCGGCCTGGTCTGAGGGCGAACGTGAAGATTGAGGCTCGCATTTGTCCGCGCTGCGCGAGCGGCTCCGAGCGAGAGGGGCGTGCGTCCTTGCGCGGCCGCGCGCTGGCGCGACCGCGCAAGGGGCTGACGGGTCAGTGGCAGGAGCCGCTCGCGCAGGCGCAGGCGGCGCCGCAGGGGCACTCCGAGCCGCAGGGGCAGAGCCGCTCGGCTGCGGTATCCGCCGCGTTCTGGGCACAGCCACAACCGGTGTGTTCGGCGCGGCGGGCGAGGAGGGCGTCGTTGGACTGGTTTTGGTTGTCGTTACGTCGGGCCATTTCGAGTGCTCCTGTTCGAATGGGGGCGTTGGGGCTTGGGGTTGCTGGTGGGTAGGGGGCGTCGCGGCTTCGGCCGCTTCGACCTCACTGACGCACATGGCCCGGGGGCATTACAGGGGATCGACGGCGCTCGAACGGAGGGCTACGGCGTCGGCTGGCCTCCCGCACCGAGGCTTCAACGCCAGTAACGCGCCACGGCGAAGTCGTGGTTCGAGGCGTTGGCCGAGCCGGCGGCGAGGACGCGCACGGTGGGGACGCGGTCGTCGGCTTGGAGCAAGATCGCGCTGGCGATGTCGTTCTTGGCGGTCGCGGCGATTTCGCTCGGGGCGTTACGCCCGTTCGCGCGGGGCGCTGGATGCCCGGGGAAGAAGAGCCGTATAGTGGGCCCATGAGCGTCCAGTCCGCCGGCGCGGTGTCAGCGCCCGAAGGTGATCCCGTGCTGCTCCGTGCCCTGGGCGGGGATCGCGCCGCCGAGCGGGAGATCTGTGCGCGGCTGCTGCCCGCGGTGCGCGCGTTTGCGGCGCGGCGACTGCGCTCGGCGTCGGTCGACGACTTCGCGCACGACGCCCTCGTGCTCTTGGTCGAGGCGCTGCGCGAAGGGCGCATCCAGGATCCGTCGCGCGTCGCGGCGTTCGCGCTCGGCATTTGCCGAAACCTGGCGCGGGAACGCGCGCGCACCGACGACCGGCGGCGTGAGCTCATGGAACGCTACGGCATGAACGAGTCCGATTGGGCCGCGTGGGACTCCCAGCTCCTCGTGCGGCGCGATCACCTCGAGGATTGCTACTCGCAGCTCACCGAGCGCGCGCGTCGCGTGATCCGGATGAGCTATTGCACCGAAGAGCCCGACGGCGAGATCGCGCGCACGCTCTCGATCACGGAGGCGAACGTGCGCGTCATCCGCCACCGGACGCTCGCGGCGCTGCGCGAGTGCCTCGAAAAGCCCATCTCCTGGACGCAGGTATGAGGAGCGAGCCCGTGAGCGATTTCGAAGCCGCGCTGACACGTCTGGACGACTACGTTCGGGGTCACGACGACGACGCGCTCGTCGCCGATTACGAGGAAGACCTCTTCCGCCGGGCGCTCGAGGGCACCGCGCCGGAGCTCACCTTTCACGCGGGGCTCACCGCGGCGTTGCGCGACATGAACGCGCGCGGGTCGCTCGATCTTTGGCTCACTGCCCGGGACGTCGAGCGCCTTCGCGCTGCGGGCGTGAAGGTCGTGCTCTACGAGCTCGACCTCGAGAACCCGGAGCCGCCGGTCATTCCGCCGGGAACCGATCTGGTCGTCACGCGCGTCCCGCTCGAGCTCGACGGCGTCCGCTCCTTGGAGGCCGAGGTCTATGCCAACGATGGCCGGCTCCTGAAACGCATGCCGGACGTGCGGTTCGATCCGGCCGAGCGGGCCGTTTACGCCTGTTGCGACGCAGACCTCG
>QGUH01000756.1 GCA_003242355.1 Pseudomonadota bacterium | reverse complement strand
CACGGCAGCGCCCCCCGGCCCGGCCACCCGCGGGCGCCGGGGATCGTTGCGCACGATCGCCGCGGGGGGCGCCCCCGCCGCCCCGTCCGCGCCGATGGAGGCGAGGCGAGCCTGCACCACACCGGTGATGGGCGAGCGGATCTCCGTGTCGGCGAGCTGCTGGCGCGCGATTTCGAGCTCCGAACGCCGCTGCCCCACGGCCGCTTCCCGAATCCGCACCTCTTCCAAGGCGGATTGCAGCGCCGTTTCGGCGCGCACGGCTTCGGCCTCCGCCGTTTCGAGCTGCGCCGCCGTGATCAGCCCTTCCTTGGCGAGCGCGCGCGAGCGTTCCAGGTTCGCGCGCGCCTCCTCGAGGCTGGCGCGCGCTTGCCGCACGATGGCCGTGTCGTTCGCGTCGATGCGCGTCGCCCTCGGCGGAACCCCGAGCTGGGCGCGTGCAGCGGCGAGGGCAGCCTGCGCCTGCTGAACACGCAATGCGTAGTCAGCGGTCTCGAGGCGTGCGACGACGTCCCCCGCCTTCACGGGGCTGGCGAGATCCACGAACAGCTCCGCGACGCGGCCGGCCACCTTGGCCGCGAGCACCACCTGCTCGTGCGCCGCCAGGGTCCCGGAGACCTCGACCGCCCGTTCGATCGGCATCTCGACGGCCTTTTCGACCACGACTTCCCGCGGCGCCTCCTGGCTCCGCGCGGCCTCGGCTTTGGGTTCGGACCCGGAATTGCAAGCAAGAACCGGCAAAGCGGCCCCGACGAGCGCGAGCGCCAGGCGCGAACGAGCAGGGTTCGAAAGCCGTTTCGGCACGGGTTCGCAGTCTAGCCGTGCCCGGTCGGTGCGCCAAAGCACCAATCGAAATAGTTCCTCCTCCGACCGATGAGTTTTGGGGCGAGCACGGGTCCAACGAATCGAGAACGATGCACGGGGCTCGCGCGATGCGGCCTCCACCGATCGAGAACGATGCGAAGGGCCCGCGCGACGCGGCCCCCCAGAAAGGATGCTCCCATGGCCACGAAGATGTTCGTCAATCTGCCCGTCAAGGACCTCGAGCGCTCCGTCACCTTCTTCCGCAAGCTCGGCTACGAGTTCGACCAGCGCTTCACCGACGAGAACGCGACCTGCATGATCATCGGCCCCGACAACTACGTGATGCTGCTCGTCGAAAAGTACTTCCAGACCTTCACGCCGAAGAAGGTCTCCGACGCCACGGGCAGCACCGAGGTGCTCGTCGCGCTCTCGCACGAGTCGCGCGAATCGGTCGACGAGATCGTCCAGACGGCGATCGCCGCGGGCGGGCGCAAGTACGCCGAGCCGAAGGACCTCGGCTTCATGTACCAGTGGGGCTTCGAAGATCCCGACGGGCACATCTGGGAGCACTTCTGGATGGACCCGAATGCCGTCCCGCCCCAGTGATCGAGAATCATCGCACGATGCGCGACACGACGCGCGACGGATGACCGCGGATCGGACGATGCATCATCCCCGAGATGGTGAACCGAACGCCGGCGTGAGTCGCAAGGACGGCTCGCGCCGGCTGGCGGGTGCCCTCGAGAACGCGCCGGACGCGGCTGCAACGCTCACACGGCTGCGTCATTGCGGCATGCGGTCGCTTGCGCAACCGTTGCGGTTGGTCTGCGGGTTCGCCGACGGCTCACGCGAGCCTGCGCGCGCTCCCGAAACCGCAGCGCACGCTTCCGCGCCAACCGCGCGCTTGCGCTACTGCCGAATGCGGTCGTTCGCGAGCGCGTCGGGCTTCGTCTTCGCTCGCGCGCCGGGCCTCACGAAGGCGCGGAGCACGCCGCCCAGCGCGCCGATCCCGGCGTGACCGGCGGGATGTGACTCATCGCGTATTCGGCGAGCGCCGTGATCGTGAGGCTCGGATTGACGCCCAAGTTCGACGGGATCGCGGAGCCGTCCACCACGTACAGCCCGTCGTAGCCGAACACGCGGCAGTGTTCGTCGATCACGCCCTCCTCCGCCGAGTTGCCCATCGGGCAGCCGCCGAGGATGTGTGCCGTCATCGGCACGTTGAACAGGATCTCGACGTTGCAGTTCTGCGGAATTCCGTCGAGCTCGCGCGCCATCCGTCGCGCCACGTCGTGCGCGATCGGAAAGTACACGGGCACCGGCCGCGCCGTCGCCCGCTCCGTCGCCAGGCCCTTCTCGAAAGGCCAGAAGCGGCGCCGCTTCCACGAAAAGCGCAGGTAATTGTCCACGGGCTGCATCACCAGAAGAATCGCCGTCTTCTGCGCCCAGCCGAACGGAATGGCGCTGCGCAGCCACTGGATGGGATGCCGAATCACGTTCCACACCCAGCGCAGTCGCCGGCGCATCGGGCCGCCTTCACCGTCCGTCAGCACCGTGCTGAGAAAGCTCAACAGGTCGGAGCCCTCGTTGTAACGCACCACCTCGATGTGCGTGTCCCGATTCACGTACACCCCCGCGGCGATCGCGATGCCGTGACTCAGGTCGATGTCGCGCTTCGTCGAACGCACGCCCACGAGCGCCTCGCTGTTCGTGCGCACGCGGTCCCCGAGACGCGGCGAAAGCCGCGGCAAGAGCCCTTCTTCGCGACAGCGCATCAAGAGCGGCACCGTGCCGAGCACTCCGGCCGCGAGCACGACTTGCTTGGCGCGCAGCGTGCGGCGCGGACGCCGCCAGCCGATCGAGCGCCGGAGCTCGAGCTCGTAGCCGCCCTCCGGCAGCTCGCGAATCGCGGTCACGCGTTGCTCCGCAAGCACCTCTGCGCCGCGCCGCTCCGCGAGGTACAAGTAGTTGCGGTCGAGCGTGTTCTTCGCGTGGTACCGGCAGCCGACCATGCACGCGCCGCAGCGAATGCACCCCGCCCGCTCCGGCCCTTCGCCGCCGAAGTACGGGTCGGGCACGCGTTTGCCGGGCTCGCCGAAGTACACGCCCACCTCCGCGTGATGGAAGCGATCGCCGACGCCCATCTCGTCGCACACGCGCTTGAGCACGCGGTCGGCCGTGTAGATCTCCGGAGCCGTCACCACGCCGAGCATGCGCCGCGC
>QGUH01000755.1 GCA_003242355.1 Pseudomonadota bacterium | reverse complement strand
CGAGTTCGGGCAACACGGGGGCCCGCAGCGGGGGTTTTTGAACCGCGCGCCCGGCCACGCTCCCCGGCAGCCCGGGCTGTTGCCGCGTCTTGCCGAGGGAGCCGCCCCCGATCAGCCGGGCCCCGCCGCGTTCCGCCCGGCGCGCGAGCACCTCGTGAGGCGGGCCGACGTCGAGGATCGGCGCGACTTCGGCCCCGAGATCCGCTCGCAACGCGGCGGCGTGCTCGTTCAAACGGCGTTCGGCGTGTGCGCGTTCGGGCCACGCGTGCCCGGCCGCCTCGAAGGCCTCGGCGTCGAGCACGTGCACGAGCTCGAGAGGTTGCCCGAGGCGCGCCGCGATGGAGGCCGCCACGCGCGCCGCGACGGTCGCGTCGTCGGAAAAGTCCGTTCCACAAACCACGCTCATGAATTCACCTCTCGACGAACCACGCTTGCTTCGCGCGCCACCGCCACGTCACGATTTCACCTCGGGAGGCCCGGCAGCCCTCAGGGGCGACGAGCCGTCCTGCGATCGCAGAAGCGAGATCAGCACCGAGCCGCCCAGCAAGGCCACGATGACGCCCAGCGATGCCAGGATCGGAACCTTGTACACGCCCGACACGAGCATCTTGAGCCCGACGAAGACGAGAACTCCGGACAGGCCCACCTTCAAATACCGGAACTTCTCCAGGATTCCGGACAGGGCGAAGTAGAGCGCCCTGAGCCCGAGGATCGCGAAGATGTTCGAGGTGTAGACGAGGAACGGATCGTCGGTCACGGCGAAGATCGCGGGAATGGAGTCCACCGCGAAGACGATGTCCGTGGCCTCGATCGCGACCAGAACGAGCAACAGCGGCGTCGCGTAGCGCCGACCGCCCTCCTTCACCGTGAAGTGCTGACCGCGATATTCGCCAACGGACCGAACGAACCGTCGAAATAGCCGGAACAGCGGGTTGCGTTCGGGATGCACCTCGTCGCCGCGCTGGACGAAGAGCTTGACTCCGGTGAACACCAGAAAGCCTCCGAACACGTAAATCACCCAGTGGAATCGCTGGAGCAGCGCCGCGCCGAGCACGATGAACAGGGCGCGCATCACGAGCGCTCCCAGAATTCCCCAGAACAGGACCCGGTGCTGGTACTGCGCCGGAACGGCGAACGCCGAAAACACGACGATGAAGACGAAGACGTTGTCGATCGACAGCGCCTTCTCGATCAAATACCCGGTGAGAAACTCGAGCGCGCGTTCCGAGCCGAACCAAAAGTAGACCCCCACGTTGAAGATCAGCGCCAGCGTGACCCACACCGAGGTCCAGATCAGCGCCTCGCGAACGTGGACGACGTGCGCCTTGCGGTGGAACACCCCGAGGTCCAGGGCCAGCATCCCGAGGACGAACGCGGTGAACCCAATCCACAGTGCGAGCGAGCCGATGCTTTCGATGTTGGAGCTCCTTCGAATCTTCGGGGCGTCCGACGCCCCGTGCCGCGGGCCAGCCGCGCCGTTCGCGTTTCATGAACCCCGCCCCAAATGTAGACCATGACGAAAAATCGACGTCATCCGTCGATAAACTCGACATATTGAGGCGCATGGAATGGGTGAACTACCACCACCTGCTCTACTTCTGGATGGTCGCGCGCGAGGGCGGGCTGAGCCAGGCCGGGAAAGTCCTCCGCCTCTCCCACCCGACCCTGAGCGCGCAAATTCACGCGCTCGAGGATCAGCTCGGCGAGAAGCTCTTCACCAAGGTCGGCCGCAAGCTCGTGCTCACGGACGTGGGCAGGGTGGTTTTCCGCTACGCCGACGAGATCTTCACGCTCGGCAGGGAGATGATCGACACCGTTCGTGGTCGCACGACGGGCAGCCCGCTCCGGCTCGACGTGGGGATTGCCGACGCGGTGCCCAAGGGGATCGTGCGCCGGCTCCTACGGCCGGCGCTGACCTTGGCGGTGCCGGTACGCCTCGTGTGCCACGAGGGCGCGTACGAAAAGCTGCTCGGAGATCTCGCGGTGCACACGCTCGACATCGTCATCTCCGATGCGCCCGTTCCTCCGGGCAGCAACGTGCGCGCGTTCAATCACCTCTTGGGCGAGACGGGCATCACGTTCTTCGGGACCAAGGCGCTCGTGCAGCGGTACCGACGCGGGTTTCCCGCGTCGTTGAACGACGCCCCGATGCTGCTCCCGCTCGAGACACTGAACCTCCGGCGCTCGCTGAACGCCTGGTTCGAGCGGCATCGCGTGCGACCGCGCGTCGTGGCGGAATTCGCGGACAGCGCGTTGCTCCAGGTGTTCGGTAGCGACGGCATCGGCCTGTTCGTCGCGCCAACCGTCGTCGAGCGCGAGCTCGTGGCACAGTACGGCGTGCGCGTGCTCGGTCGCACCCGCGACGTGCGCGAGCGCTTCTTCGCGATCTCCGTCGAACGGCGGCTGAACCATCCCGCCGTCGTCGCCATCTCCGACTCGGCTCGGCGCGCTCTCTTCGCCGCGTCGTGACGTCGCCTCACACGCGCCTTGCGGTAAATCCGAAGGTCGGCTAGCGAAGATTTCATGCGTGCCTCCAGAGTCGCCCTGTCCTGCTTGCTCGTATCGCTCGCGGGCATCGCCTGCAGCCGCAAGGAAACGTCCGCGCCCTCGGCCACGGCGAGCGCCCCCGTCGTTGCCTCGGCGCCCGCCCCCTCGGGTCCGAAGGTCGACTCGATGACTTTCCCGGTGCTCGGCCCGATGCCGATTCCGGAAAACAATCCGCAAACCCCCGAGAAGATCGCGCTCGGCCAGCAACTGTTCTTCGACAAGCGGCTGAGCGTGGACGGGTCACGCTCCTGCTATTCCTGCCATTTGAACGAGGATGGCACGGGCGGGCACCTGCCGACGGCGATCGGCGCCAAGGAAGTGAAGCTGACCCGGCACAGCCCCGTCCTCTGGAACGTCGGCTATTTGCCGCGCCTGTACTGGGATGGCCGCGCGGACTCGCTCGAGGCCCAGGCACTCGCGGCGTGGGCCGGGGGCAACATGGGCGCCGGCAAGGAAAAACCCGAGGCAAAGGCCAAGGGA
>QGUH01000754.1 GCA_003242355.1 Pseudomonadota bacterium | reverse complement strand
CAACGGGAATAGGGTCCGGCTCGTGGGGTCCGAGATTTGTATAAGAGACCGCCCGCGGAGTCGGCACGGGAAAGCCGCAATTGAGATTGACGTTCGCGACCACGGCGACGGCGGCGGCCGGGTTCTGCTCGGTCCCGTACTGATCGACGACGGTGATTGCCGAAGGGCCGAAATGGCACTTCGAACCGCTGAACAGGATCTCGATGGCGATGGTCAGGCTGAACGTGCCGATGTGCGGGATCATCGTGCCGATGTCCGACCCCTTGCACATCGCGTTCTGAATCGAATCCGCGAAGACCGTCGTCGTGTGCCGCTTCGTCAGCGAGACCGGATTGCCCATGATCTGGAACACCAGATAGGGGCTCGGCGCCGGCATCGGGCCGCTCACCAGCACCGGAATGTGCCAGTCGCAGCCCACCATCGGGTGAAACCAGCGGAGCACGTTGAACATCACGAGCGTGCCTCCTCTGCCCAATAGAGCACGCAGCCGCGCGGTTGCATGCGAATCACGGCGTATCGAAACGGGTAGCGATAAGTGATGAACACGCGTAAAAAGTCCGGCTCGACCCCGATCTGATCCACGGCGAGGCGGCGCTCGACTTCGTGGTTGCCCACGCGAATGCGCGCCACGAGCGGCGTGTCCGGCACGACGAAGCGCAAGGGGCCGGCCGGATGAACTCCCCATACCTCTGCCGGCGTCCCGGGCTCGACCCGCGGCGCCACGCAATCCGGAAAAGCATCGTTGAAGAACGACGGGGCGATGCGCCGGATCGCGCCGGCCGCGTCGATCTCGACGCTGCGCTGCACCCGCGGCCCGAACGAGCGCGGACAGAGCCCGACGCCCACGGGCACGGGCTGATCGTTCCACTTTCGAATCGGAGCGCGCGGGTCCTCGAGGTTCGGGAGCGGCTGGTACCGGGCCGCGCCCTCGTCCAGGTAGTACCCCTTGCCCTGCGGATTGGCCGTGTACGGCACCTCGATTCCGTCCCAAAGCTGCTTTCCGCCGTAGGCGTGCTCGAGCGTCAGCGGGCATTCCAAGAAGGGAACGGGCTCGCTCGGCTCGAGCCGAAACACGCCTTCACGCCAGAACCGCGGCCCGTAGACGTCGAGCCCGCAAACGAAGCTGCCCACCGCGAACCGCACCTCGATCTTCGGAACCGGTCGATCGTGCGGCGCCCGCGCGTGGCCGAAGATCAGCAGGTCGACCCCGCCTCGGGTGAAGCAATCGTCCGGCGGCATCGGGCCCTGTGGGCTTTCCCAGGGCGCGCTCGAGACTTGCCACGGTTGTTCGGGATCGAGCTCGAGGCGGCCCTTTTCGATCCGGTACGTGACGCGCGCCACGACCGCGGCGGCGATGCGGTGCTCGTCGATGATGGTGCGCCAAAGCGTCGCGGGGACGCCGGCCCGATTGTCGAGCTTCATCCCACGCCGATCAGCAGTTCAACCGAATCCGCTCTCCCGTGAGCCGAACGTCGTCGTTCGCCTCCACGCGGACGTCGCCGAGCCGCGCCGAGAGGCGGTGCTCGCGGGCAGAAGCCGTCAGGTCTCCCGTGCCGTCGATCACGATGTCGGCGCCGCTCGCGAGCTCCAGCGTGCTGCCGCTCTCGAGCTTCAAGGACTCCTGCGCGCGAATCTCGACGTTCCGGGCGTCGAACCGGAGCTCACCGTCCACCGCAATCCCGAGCCCGGTGCCCAACCGCAGCACGGGTCCCGCGGGCCCGAACTCGATGCAGAGCGGCGTGCTTCCGTCGGCGGCGGCGATGCGCAGCAGCGCCCCGTCGTTCGTTCGCTGAATCGTCAATCGATAAGGTACCCGCTCCGAAAGCTCGGCCGGCAACGGCACGGGAAGCTCGTCCAACCGCTCATTCATGCGGGCAGTCTAGCTTTCCGCGTCCATCCGTCACGCCGGGTCGCTCGACGGATCCCGCGCCGCGCCCGCGCCGGGTGGCGGCGCGGCGAGGATCCGGCACCGCACGCCCAACGTTTCGGCCATCCTCCTGATTTTCGTTTCGGCCTGGGCGTCGTCGTCGAGTCTCTCGATGAACACCGGTTCCGACAACGTGTACAGCCAGAGCTCGACGGTACGGTTGCCTCCATCGTGGTCTCGCTCCGCGATGAGGAAGGCGCGTTTCGCCGGAACCCTGCCGCGCGAAACGAACTTGACCCAACGCAGCTCGTCGCCGTGCCGACGCACCCAAACGAGGACGATCAGCGTCCCGAGGAGGAACACTCCCTGGATCACGAAGGAAAGGACGAGCCCGCCCGGGCTCGGATCGGGTTCCGTTCGCCAGTAATGGACCGTCCCTGCGCACTGCAGAGCCGAAAACACCAGGGGCGTCAGCGGAGCCCTCACGAAGAGGCGACACTTCTTCGAGACGATCCTCATGGCCTTTCCCGCGCATCGACCCCGCGAGGAAGGGTCGCGTCTCGCGCTTCGATTCGAATCTCCATCAGCGAAGGAGGATCAGCACGGCGTTTCCGGTGCTCCAATCCCCAAAGCGAGGTTTCCCTTCGTCACCGCCCTAGAACGCCGATCGGTTTGACCGATCGGCGTTCTAGCCTCGTTTCGTAAGGGCGGCACGCCCCGCCCCTTCCCGCCGAGGTGAGCTCGGCGGGGCCCCTCCCCACGCGGGCACTCTCTCCGACGCTGTTTTCCGCGTATTTCGGCGCGTTCCTAACCGTTTGTCGCTCTAGTGCACCGCTAATGAATCAGGGTGAACTTTTCGACGGTCAACACATGCCGGGCACGTGCGTCGGGGCCCGCCGCGGCCATCGTTCGGTGCTACCGCCGAAATGCTTGCGCGTACCTCATTAGCGGTGCACTAGGCTCCGCCGATCGGGGGCGCACGAACGTCGGCCCGCATTCCTTCCCCGCCCCTCCATTTTCGGCTCCTTCCGCAGTCACCGCCTCTCGCCTCGTCTTCCTCCGCGCTCCTTCTTTCCGCGCTCGGTTCCTTCCGCGCTCGGTTCCTTCCGTGCTCGGTTCCTTCCGTGCTCGGTTCCTTCCGTGCTCGGTTCCTTCCGTGCTC
>QGUH01000753.1 GCA_003242355.1 Pseudomonadota bacterium | reverse complement strand
TGCGCATTTGGGGGCGTGGACGCGTGCTCGAACCGGGCGACGACGGCTTCGACGCGCTGCTCGCCCACTTCTCGCCGAGGCTCCTCGTGCGCGCCCTCATCGCGATCGATGTCGAGCGCGTCGGGAGCTCGTGCGGATTCGGCGTCCCGCTCTACGAGTATCTCGGCGAACGCGACCAGCTCGTTCGGTGGGCCGAGCGAAAGGGCGAGGCGGGCCTCGCCGCGTACATGAACGAGAAGAACGCGACCAGCATCGACGGGCTCCCCGGCCTCTCGCGCCGCTCGTAGCCCGATCCCGTTCGCCGCGTTCTATCCGCACGACCGGAAGACGAAGAATGCGACCAGAGCGAGCGGGAACGCGAGCAGCCACACGGTGACGAGCCGTTCCGAAAGACGCTTGCTCGAAGCGTGCGGGGCGCTTCTCGATGTGCTCGTGTCGGTCGTCGACGGTGCATCGAGTCCGTTGCTCGCATCTCGTGCGAAGTATCGGGCCGCCTCACCGAGCGTGTTCGTCGGCAGGGGCGAGCAGCCTCCCGGGCACACCGTGAGCGGTTCTTCCGAGGTGAAAAGCGCTTCGAGCGCTCGGTTCCCTTCGGCTGGGTCGAGCTCCCTCAAGAGGAGCGCCGCATAGAGGCGTGCTGCTGGGGAGGAAGCATTCAGCAGCTCCTTTAGCTCGGCGGTCGAGGCAGCAAGCTCGGTACGCCGCGTGCGTAGGCTCGAGAACGCCTCGTAGCCGGGTGTTCGCAGCGCGGCGACGCCCACGGGGCCGAGCTCGACGGAGCGTGCCGAACGGAGCACGGCGAGCGCGTTCGAAATGCCGTCACGATCCATGGTCGCGTCACCGGGCGCGTTCGCGGAAGGTGCGTGCTCCTGCTCCGCGCTCGCGGCGAACGGTCGATGGTGCGTCGAGCGCGCGGAGGCTGCGTGCGCACCCTTCGATCACGCGCCGAACGGTGGGGAACGCGCCGAGCACGGGCCGCCGGCACGTGTTCACGGGCAGTCGCCGAGCTTGTTGCCGGTGTTGCATTGCACCGTGCCGCTGCACGCGTTTTGGCCGTTGCAGCGCACCTCGCAGCGATTCGTGTTGCACTGGACGCGGCTGCGGCAGGAGCCCTGTCCGTTGCAGTAAATCGCGACGTCGGGAGCGTTGCCGATGACGTCACCATCGCACGAGCGAAGGCCGTTGCACTCGATCTCGATGCGACCGCCATTGTCGGCGCGCACGCCGTCGTCGCAGGAGCCTTCGCCGAGGCACTTCACCTGGCAACCGTCGTGCCCCTCGCAGGTGATCTCGCCGGCGCAGGAGTCCTTGCCCTCACAGAAGATGCGACACGCACCGGTTTCCTCGTGACACTGCACGCCGCCGGCGCACGCGCCGTCTCCGCACGTCACCGTGCAATCGACGTCTTCGGGACATTCGACGCGTCCGGCGCACGAGCCCGGCTCCGTGCAATCGAACGAGCACTCTTCGTCGTCGCACGTCGGCTCGGGCACGCCGGTTCCCGGCGGCGGCGGTTCCGGCTTCTCCGAGTCGTTGCCCGCTCCGCCGGCGTCCGGATCGGGCTCGGTACCATTCGAGCCGGCATCGTTGCCTGGAGTGCCACCGCTCGCGGGCTCGCCCGTACCGCCCGAACCTGCCGTGCCTGCGGTCCCTGCGGTCCCTGCGGTTTCCTCGGTTCCCGCGGTGCCTGCGGTCCCCGCCGTTCCCGCGGTCCCGCCAGCGCCTGCATCCGTTCCGGAAGCGCCGCCCGTTTCGGCGCCTCCGCTGGGCGCGGTGCCTCCCGATTGCATGGGCGCGCCGCCGTTGGCCGAGGGCGTGCCGCCGGAGCCTCCCATCGCGCTCTGCCCGGGACCACTCTGGACCGTCGGCTGCCACGTGCTCTTCTGGCCGTAGTCGCAGGCGACGAAGGGAAGGGCGAGCATCCCGAGAGCGAAGGAGAAAGAACGGAGGGACCGCATCATGACCAGCAACGTCTCCGACGAAGGCGCGAAACCATAGCGCGAAAGCGCTCGTGCTCTGCAACCGATTCCATGCGGATTTCCACGCTGAGTCACGCAGGTCGGCCGGCGGCTTCGTCATGATGCCTGCCTAACCCCCGATTCGAGCTGCCGAGTCCGAGGGGGAGGCGTGATTCCGCCCCGCCGTTCGCTTTCGTGGGGAAGGGGCGCGCGCCGTCCCCTACGAAACAAGGCGAGAACGCCAATCGGTCGAACCGGTCGGCGTTCTCGGAGGAGGCGCGATTTCGCGTCGAGCAAGGCGGCGTGACGCAGAGCGTGAGCCCGCTTAAGCTCCCGCCCATGGAGATTTCGGAGCTTCATCGGGGGCGAATGATCGACCACGTGCAACTCGTGGTGTCGGATCTCGATGCCAGCAAACGGTTTTACCGCGCGGTCCTCGGCGCGCTCGGCATTCCGCTCGGCGGCGAGGGCGAGGACTGGTTTTGGGCGGACGAGCTCTTCGTCTCGTCCCAGAGCTCGCCCGCGGCGACAGGGCAGCTCACCGGGCGCGTTCACCTCGCGTTTCAGGCGGGAAGCCGGGAAGCCGTCGAGCAGTTCTATCGCGCGGGACTCGAAGCGGGCGGGCGCGACAACGGAGCGCCGGGCGAGCGCCCGTATCATCCCGGTTACTTTGCAGCGTTTCTGCTCGACCCCGACGGCAACAACATCGAGGCCGTCCATCACGGCCCTGCCCGCCGCTCGGCGAGCTCGGTCGTCATCACCTTTTGAGCTCGCTCGAAGCCGGATTGGCGTTGGGGTAGGCTGCGGCTGAATTCATTCCGTCGGAGTGGACTTCGTGCGTTGCGTGACGCGCGCTCCCCGCGTGCCGGTACTATCCGCTCGATGGATCGCGTTCGCGCCACCCTGTGCACGAGCTCGATCGCGCTCGGTCTCATCGCGGCCGTCGCGGGCTGTGGCGCGAACGAGGCGGGCGCTCCCCCCGGCGCGTCCGGGGGGGCGGACGCGGGCAGGGGTGCCGGGGGGGGCGGGGGGCGGGGGGGGGGCGACAAACACCCTATACACGCACCGCGCGGG
>QGUH01000022.1 GCA_003242355.1 Pseudomonadota bacterium | reverse complement strand
GCTTGGCAGTGAAACCCGTGTTGGTCCCGCCGCCTCCCTGCCCCCCGGTCTCGCCGGACCCTTTGGACGCACCACACTGGTCCGTTCGCGAACCGAGATCGACACGATCTGCCACGGCTTGCCCCACGCGTCCGCCAAAAGGACGCTCTCCCGGGCGCGCGCGAGCAGCACCGTGTCGAACGTCCGGTACTTGCCGCAAAAGCGAATCGGGGAGCACCCGACGCGATGGAGCGCGTCGATGATCGCCTGCACGCCGCGCCCGAGAGGCTCCGCGAGCTCCGCGGCGGCGCGCTGATAATGCGCGTCGAGCCGGGCACGGACTTTCTTCTCGGTCTCGACGTGACTGCGGCGCTCCACCCTGGGGAGTGACTCGCGATCGAGCGCCGCGAGCACGCCTTGCGACCGGCGCTGTGCGGCGGCCTGCGTTTCTGGATCCGCCGACAGCGTGTCCACGAACAGAAGCCGTGCGAGGTCCGCGTGCATTCCGGCAATCGCGTACCGGGGACGCGCGAGCGCCGAGTCGAGCTCGAAATGGGTGCGGAGCAGCCAGGGCTGCATCTCGACGAGCCCGGCCACGGCTCGATCCACGACGTGCACGCCCAACGCGGCGGCGCGCGGCGCTCCCGTCTCGTCCGTCACGCGGAAGCTCACGCGGGCCGTCTCACCCGGAGCGTAGGTCGGACGCCTCGGCGTGACGTCGACGCGGAGCTCCGAGCGCGCGCGCACGAAAATCGTGCGCCCAAAGCGCGAGACGGTGCCGTCTTCGGCGACGATGGATGCCTCGATCCGGTTGTCGCCCGAGAGCGCGGCGTCGAGCTGCCGGGTGAAGCGCGCGCGGCCCTCCTCCACCTTCAGCGTCCGCATGTCGACGGCCTGGCCCTCGTTCAACCAGTCGACGTGGACGTGCTTTGCGCCACTGCTGGCGACGATTTCGACGTCGACCCTCTCCCCCACTTCGTACACGGCCTTGTCGGTGCGCACCAACACGGGCTCGCCGCCCGCGCGCTGCGCGAACGAGAACCGTTGCTCGAGCGTCTCTCCGCTCGGCGTCACGACCTCGGACGAGAGCTCTCCCGTGCGCCGCGACGGCGTGTACGCGACCGTCGCCTGGCCGTGCGCGTCGGTGCGTGCCTCGAGCGTTTCCCCTTCGGGCGTCTTCAGCTTCACGGCTACGCCCGGCACGGGATTGCCCAGCGGATCCGCGGTGAAGAGCCAGAGCTCGTTCCGTACGCCGGGCACGAGTTCGGTGCCTTCGGGAACCACGGTGAGCCGCACCGATCCGTGGACCACGGGGAAGGTCACGGTCTCTTCCACTTCGTGCCCGGTGACGTCGCTCACGATCACGCGCAGGCGTGCGACCTCGTCGTCCGGCGGAAAGGGACGCGGACCGCGGCCTCGCGGCAATGCAACGACGAGCTGATAGCGACCCTCGGCGTCGAGCTCCCCGAGGGTTCGCGAAAAGAGGGGGCCGTCGCGCAGTGACGCCTCCACGCGCACTTTGCCGGCGCGCAGCGGCTTGCCGAAAAGCGTGCGCGCGTCGATCGTCGCGCGCACCGAGTCGCCGTGGCGGTACCACGGTCGGTCCGTCTTCACGCCGACCTCGAACCGCGGCGGTGCGTAGGGGAATACGTCGAAGGTCTTCTGCGTCGACAGGTCGCCGCTCCGCACCGTCGCGGTGTACGTGCCGTGGGTCACGACAGGGCCAATCCGAAACTCGGTCGCAGCGACGCCGTACGCGTCGGTCTCGATGGCGCGCTCGTAGACTTTGTCGCCCTTCGCGTCGGCGATCTCGAACAGCACCGGCTGCTTCGCGATCGGCGTCCGCTCCTTGCGCGCAAGCCCGAGCACCCGCAGGTGCACGCGTTCGCCCGGCCGATAGATGGGCTTGTCGGTCGTGAGCAAGAGCCGCTTTTCCGGAGCGCGGACGGTCGGCTCGGCGGAAACTTCGGCGGTCGTTGCATACGCGCGGGTGCGCGCCGTAAGCGCCACGGGGCCGGGCTCGGTGGCGTTCACGGTCACCACCGCGACGCCGGTTTCGTCCGTCGTTACGGATTCGAGGCGCTTGTCGCCGTTCTTCCGGGCGATTTCGACCTCCAGCGTTTGGCCCGCGAGGGGGCGCCGCGCCCGAAGCTCGGTCGCGCGCACCCGATACTTCGCGGCGCTGCCCGCTTCGATGAGCGCGGGCCCCTCGAGCTCCACCTGATGCTTCGGCGCGAGGTGCCAGAGGCTGCGGGTCAAAAGCAGCCCGCCTTGCGCGCCATCTTCGATGCGCACCACGTAATCGACGAGCTCGTCTTGCCGCTCGAGGGATTCCGGCAGCGCGAGCATCGCCGTGAACACGTGCCGATCCCGCCCCGGAATCGTGTACGCCAGCGTGGCGTGCGACACCTCGTTTTTGCCGTCCACGCCGAGCAGGCGCACCGTGAGCTTTCCCGAGACGGGCTTTCCGGTGCTCGAGGCAATCGGCACCTCGACCCGGAGCACGCCGCTTTCGATGTCAGCGGTCACCCCGTTCTCGTCGACGAACGCGCGCTCCCCCCGCGCGTGGTCGTGCGGTCCGTACCGAAACGCGATGCTCCCGGGCGTGCTCGCGTCGGAGCACGCCACGCCGAGCGCCAGCAGCACGACCGGCCGGCACAGCGCCCTCGGCCACGCGCGAGGGACCGAATCCCAAACCCATGCCATCGGACGACACCTACACCTGATTCGGTCCGTGGCGGCGACCGTATCACGCTCGCCGCGGCGGCAGCACGCCGTTTCCTCCCATCTTTCTCGAGCCTTACGTCGCCAAACGTGCGCGGGTGTCGGCGGCGCCCAAGGCCGTTCCGCAACGCGTTCTCGGGGCGATGGAGCCTTTGGTGCGAACTCGTGGCCTGCGTTGGTGTCTGATCGCGCTGCCGTGTTCCGTCCGATGAAGCGCCTCGATGCCAGCTCCCTGCATCCGTTCGTGCTCGGCTTCGCCCTGCTCGGCTGCACCCCGACGACCACCGAGCGGAGCGCGACGTCGGGCGACGGTGCGCCGGCGTCCGCCGCAGCGCCGAGCGTTGCGTCGCCAAGCGCGGGGCGTGCGAGCGGGCAATCGGTTCCGAGCGCGCCCGCAACGAACACGCCGCACTCCAGTGTAGCAGTTCCCCCTGCCACCCTGCCCACCGCAGAGCGCTCGGCGAGCAGCGGATCGGATTCAGCGGGAAGCGCGGTGCGCGCTTGCGGTGCGCTCGGGTGCCAACGCTTCGAGTCGGCAGCGGCGGCGTTCGATGCGGTGCTCGCGACCTCGCCGCGCGTGCTCGGCATCGGGGAGGCCCACGCTCAGAAGGGGTCGGCGTCGGTCGCGTCGAGCACTGCCCGCTTCATGAACGAGCTGTTGCCGCGGCTCGCGGGCAAAGCGAGCGATCTCGTGATCGAGCTCTGGGTCGCCGCCGGCAACTGCGGCACCGTCGAGAAAGAGGTGGCGGAGCGGCAAAAGCCCGTCGTCGAAGCGCAGGCCGCGACGAACCAGAGCGAGTTCGTGGAGCTCGGACACCGTGCCAAAGCCCTCGGCATCGAGCCGCACGCGCTCGTTCCCACGTGCGAGGAGTACCAGACCATCGCCAATGCCGGCCCGAACGACATCGACCGCATGCTCGAGATGATCGCGCGCGCGACCGCTCGGCAAATCGAAGCGCTCCTCGAACGCCGCGGGCGCGCCAAAACGGGCGCGGCGCCGCCGCTCATCGTCGCGTACGGCGGCGCGCTCCACAACGACATCGCGCCACGCCTCGGACGCGAGCACTGGTCCTTCGGACCGCGCCTCGACACCGTCACGCGCGGCGCCTACGTCGAGCTCGATCTCATCGTCCCCGAGTTCGTCAAAGACACCGAAACCTGGCGCGCGCTCCCGTGGTTCTCCGCCTATCGCGCGCTGAGCCCCACCTCCGACGTCGTCCTCTACTCCCCCACGAAAAACTCCTTCACGCTCATCTTCGCTCGCACGCCCCAGTCCGACACCGAGCGCTAGCGAAGCGGTGCCCACGCCCAATCTCGATCTCGTGATTCGAGCAACTGCCGCGGCGCGCGACCGATTGGCTCGGTCTGGGGAATCTCGCGCCGCCATCCACGGCACCTTCCGGCTTGGAGGCGCTCATCATGAGAGTATACCGTTCGCATGCGGCTCGAAGCGAATGCGGAGCGAGGTGAACCGTGATTGAGCCCGAGCTCGTGTTGGAGGCGCGGCGGGCGGAGCTTCCGGGTGGGCTCGCGGTGCGGCGCGCGCTTCCGCGGCGGCAGCGCCGGATGGTGGGGCCGTTCGTGTTCGTCGATCAGATGGGTCCCGTGGCGGTCGAGCCCGGAAGGGAGTTCACGGTGTTACCGCATCCGCACATCGGGCTCTCCACGCTGACGTACCTGTTCGAGGGCGAAGGATTGCACCGCGACAGCCTCGGCTCGGTCCAGCGCCTGTTGCCGGGCGAGGTGAACTGGATGACGGCTGGTCGGGGCGTAGTGCATTCCGAGCGGCTGCGCGCGGCCGCGAGCCGAGTGTTCGGCGTGCAGATCTGGGTCGCCCTCCCGCGGGACCTCGAGGAGTGCGATCCGAGCTTCGACCCCTGCGGGCCCGCGCCGTGGGCAAGGGGCAGGGAAGCGACCTCCACCTGGGAATCCTCGCGGGCTCGTTGTTCGGTGCGCGCTCCGCGGTGCGCGTCTCGTCGCCGTTGTTCTACGTCGAGGCGCTGCTCCCCCCCGGCGCGGAGCTCGCCGTTCCCGACGAGTATCCCGAGCGGGCCGTCTTCGTCGTCGAGGGTGCGCTCACCGTGGGCACGACGCGCCTTCACTCGGGCGTCCTCGCCTTCCTCCCCGCAGGTCTCGCCGTGCCGTGTCGCGCGCAGGAGTCGACGCGACTGCTCCTGCTCGGTGGCACACCGCTCGAAGGCCCACGGCACATACTCTGGAACTTCGTCTCGAGCTCCCAGGAACGCCTGGCGCGCGCAGCCGACGACTGGCGTCATCTGCGCTTCCCCCGCATCCCGGGCGAAACCGCGTACATCCCCTTGCCGCAAGACGGCCACGAGCCCGTCAACTATCCCTGACGCGATCGCGACCGCCGCAAGACGGACAGAAATCCGTCAACGACTCCTGAGGCCATCGAGTCCGCCGCAAGGCCGCCGTCAACCCGACAACGCATCCGGACGCGACCGAATCCGTCAACGACTCCTGACGCGACCGCGTCCGCCGCAAGGCAGCCAGAAGCCCGTCAAACCTGACGCGACCACGAAAGGGCTGCTGCAAGGTCTCCAGCGGTTCACGAGTCAGCGGGCACCGTCGTGGAGCGACGTTCCGATGGGGGCATGCGCGTTGCAGCCGAAGACGTGTCCGCGCGGCGTTCGGTGAGGGCCGACGCATGGGCGTGCTTGTCGAGCGATCGCAAGGGCGAGTCGGCCACCTGGAGGAAGCCACGTCGAGAAAGCACGACGGTTTGCAGCGCAGGACGCGCGGCAGAGCGTGAATCGATGACCACCACTCCCCGGAAACGCAGGACGGCCCTGCGGCGTGCGCCGCGGCACGGGACGCGACGATGAGAGGCGTTCTCGAGCTCGTGCTCCGCGTCGCGACGCTCGTCTTTCCGATCGCGAGCATGCTCGCCATCGGTCTCGGCTACGGCGTGAAGGAGCTCGTTCGACCGCTCCGGCATCCCCACCGGGTGTTCCGCGCGCTCGTGGCCAACTTCGTGCTCGTTCCGCTTCTCGCTTTCGGGCTCTGCCGGCTGCTTCGGCTCGAGCCATCGCTCGCGGCCGGGCTGATGCTGGTCGGCACGGCGGCAGGCACTCCCTTCTTGCTCAAGCTGACGGAAGCGGCGCGAGCCGATACCGGGCTGAGCGCAGCCCTGCTCGTGCTGCTCGTGCCCGTGACGGTCGTCTACATGCCGCTGGTGCTCCCGCTCGTCGTCGCGGGCGCCTCGGTAGACGCGATCGGAGTCGCCGTTCCCCTGTTCACCACCTTGCTCGTCCCCTTGGCGGTCGGCTTCGTCCTCGACGCGACGCTGCCGCGCCTCGGCGCCCGAGTGCGACCGATCGCGAGCAGCCTGTCGAGCGTTGCGTTGGCGGTTCTCGTCGGCTCGACGCTCGCGCTCCATGCGCCGAGCTTTCGCGACCTGTTCGGAACCGGCGCGATCCTGGCGGCCATTCTTCTCGTCGTCGGCGCCTTCGCCATGGGCTCTCTGCTCGCGAGCCCCGGCTTCGATCGACGCACGGTGATGGGGCTCGGTGCCGCACAACGCAACATCGCGGCGGCAATCGTCGTCGCGACGCAGGACTTCGCGGACCCGAGCACGCTCGTCATGGTCGTGATGTTCTCGCTGATCGGCCTGCTCCTGCTGTTTCCGATCGCGCTCACGCTGCGCCGCCACGCGCCGCCACGACTGCCCACCCCACTGCACGAGGGCTCGCGCGGTGCCTCCGTGTGAGTCGCGCGCGCCCCGCACCACCCCGACTCGGAGGACGACACCATGGCCAACGAAGAGAAGCGGAACCACCAACGGCACGGAAACCCGTCGAATCGGCCCAATTTCGTGTTCATCCTGGCAGACGATCTCGGCTATGCCGACCTGCACTGTTACGGCGGCAGAGCGCCCTGTTCGCCGAACCTCGACAAACTCGCCAGCCAAGGGCTGCGCTTCACGAACGGCTACGCCAACTCGTCCGTCTGCTCGCCGTCACGCATGGCGATCGCCACGGGACGCTATCAGCACCGCATCCGTGGCGGCTTCGACGAGCCGATTGCCAGCGCTTCGCCGGCGTTGGGCCTGCCGCCGGAACACCCGACCATGGCCTCGCTCTTGCGCGACGCGGGCTACGCCACCGCGCTCGTCGGCAAATGGCATTTGGGCTCGCTCCCCTGGTACGGCCCGCTCAAGAGCGGCTATCAGGAATTCTTCGGGCACCGCACCGGAGCCGTCGACTTCTTCAGCCACCAGGGGCTCCACGGTCACGATCTCTGGGAAGGCGACCAGGAAGTCGTCAAAGAAGGGTATCTGACGGATCTCTTGACCGACAGAGCCGTCGAGTTCGTCCGGCGGCAGTCCGCGAAGCAGCCGTTCTTGCTCTCCTTGCACTACAACGCGCCGCACTGGCCCTGGGAAACGCGGGAAGACCGCGAGGAGTCGAAGCGTATCGGGCGCAGGCTCGCGCACCTCGACGGCGGCTCCGTCCGAACGTACCTCGAGATGATTCGTCTCATGGATGAAGGCATCGGCCGCGTCCTCGCGGCGCTCGACGAGATCGGAGCCCGCGACGATACGCTCGTCGTCTTCACGAGCGACAACGGAGGCGAGCGGTTTTCCGACGGCTACCCGCTCATGGGCAAGAAGATGGACTTGCTCGAGGGCGGCATCCGCGTGCCGTACATCGTCCGCTGGCCGGCGAAGGGTCTCCCCGCGGGCACGACCGACGACCGTCTCGCCATCGGCATGGACTGGACGCCGACGTTCCTCGCGGCGGCCGGCGTCTCGCCCCATCCCGCCTATCCGCTCGACGGCATCGATTTGTTCGGGGAGAGAGTCGAGCGCAATCTCTACTGGCGCATGGTCCATCGCAACCAGAAGGCCGTGCGCTCCGGCGTCTGGAAGTACCTCTCGATCGACGGCGCCGAGTTCCTGTTCGACCTCTCGCGCGACGAACGCGAGCGCGCCAACCTCCGCTACCGCGAGCCCGAGAAGTTCGAGGAGCTTCGGCGCGCTTACTTCGAATGGGACGCCTCGATGCCCCCACGCCCCGAAGACGCCGCCGTCGCCCTCGAATACACGCCGGCCACCATGGCTCGCTCCGACGGATGAGCCGCGCTCAATCACGGTGCTCGTCGCGCTCGCCGTGCCAGTCGGCGCGCTTTTTCCGAATGAGCAGCCGTTCGGAGAGCCCGACGACGAAGAGGCTCGTCAGGGCGAGGAGCGCAGCCGCCGAGTAGTAGCCGTGCGCGATCGAGGCGCCAATCGCGCCCACGGTCCAAACGGACGCCGCGGTCGTGACTCCACTTTGGCCCTTTCGGCGTTTCGGACGTTCGAGAATGGCGCCGCCACCGATGAAGCCGATTCCCGTCATCACCGCTCGAAGCAGGCGTGCTTCCCCATCGGCGCCGAGGATCCCGCGTTGGTAGAGATAGCGGCTGAGCAAGAGGTACGCGCACGTTCCCACGGAGACGAGCGGCAACGTGCGCAATCCCACGCGCGGCGTCCCGGCGGCTTCTCGTTCCCAACCGAGTGGTAGAGCGAACAGGTACGCTGCCGCAATCGCGACGAGCGTGTCGAGCACGTGCTGGTCCGGGCTCGCAAAGGGCATCACTCGCTCCCCGGCTTCTCGGAATCCCGGTTTCGTCGGCGAGAGCGCCGCACGAGGCGAGCACGCTCCGCGAGCATCGGTGTGATGTCCAGGACGAACAGGCTCGAGAGGCTGAGCGCCGCGGCGAGGACGTAGTAGCCGTATGCAATCGCAGCGCCGATGCCGCCCGTCGCCCAAATCGCGGCCGCGGTCGCGACCCCGCTCGACCGTCCCCGTTCCTTGATGATCGCGCCGGCGCCGACGAAGCCGATTCCGGTCATCAAGCCCTGCAGCATGTTCGCCTGTTCGTTGGAGTCGGAACCGGTGAAGAGCTGTTGCCCGAGAAACACGTAAGCGCACGAGCTTACCGAGATGAGCGGGAGCACGCGCAACCCGATGTGCACCGCCGAGACGACTCGGCGCTCCCAACCCAGCGGAAGCGCAAACAGGTAGGAAGCAACGAGCTTCAGCAACAAGCCGAGCAACTCGGAGACGCCGAGATTCGCGACGGTCATCCAGAGCTCGCCCGAGGATCACTCGGATGCCGGTGGGTGCTCGTCGACGCCGGGCGCCTCGACGATGGCGCCGACGCGCGCGGTTCGGCGACCTTCGACGACGGCCGGAGCGTGCCCGAGCGGATGCCCGCCGAATCCACGGCGCATCGCCGCCACGGCGCGCGCCGCGATCTGCCGCGCATCGCGCGACTCGAAGAGCTGCATCACCGACTGAGCGATAGCGGGGATGGGCACCTCGCGCTCGAGCGCATCGCTCACGAGCCAGCTCACCTCGCCCGTGTCCTCGACGTGCGCGGGCACTTGCTCGAGGCCGCGCATCGCCGCGTACTGCTCGTGCATCAGCTCGACGAGCCACGAACGAATCACCGAGCCGTTCCGCCAGCAGCCGAGAATCTCCGCGATCGGGAGGCGCTCGTCGTACGCATCCAGCAGGGCGATGCCTTCGCCGATGGCCTGCAGCATCGCGAACTCGATGCCGTTGTGAACGAGCTTCGTGAAGTGCCCCGCTCCCGACGCGCCCGCGTGCACGAATCCGCCGGGGACCGCGAGCGCTCGGAGCAGCGGCTCGACGCGCGCAACCGCGGCGTCGTCCCCTCCGACCATGAAGCATGCTCCGTGGCGCGCTCCCGAAACTCCACCGCTCGTGCCGACGTCGACGAAGCGCAGCCCTCGCTCGGCGAGCCGCTGCGCTCTGCGCCGCGAGTCGCCCCAATACGAATTGCCGCCATCGACGACGACGTCCTCTGGCTCGAGCACCGACGCGAGCCGTTCGAGCGTCTCGTCGACCGGCGGCCCTGCCCGCACGTAGAGAAACACCGCGCGCGGCCGACGCAGCCCTCGCGGCAGCTCCTCCAGCGCCTTGGCCGCAACCACTCCCGCCCGTACGAGCTCTTCGCGCACGCCGCTGCGCGTGAAGCCCACGACGCGGATGCCTTTCGAAAGCGCCTGCCGTGCCAGGCTCCCGCCCATTCGACCGAGCCCGACGATTCCCATTTCCGGTGGAGCGGTTCGTGCCGCTTCGGCCATCGTCATACCCTCGCGTGCACGCCGTTGCGTCGTGCAGTCTCGTCGTGCCGTGCGCACTGAGTCGAACGGCGCTCGTCGGCTCTCAACGGAGATCCTTCGAGCGCCGACGTCCATCCGACGCATCTGCGTCGGGATCCCGCTGCAAGATTCCCTCCAGCCGGACCGCGCGTCCTCGACCCGCGGCACTTCGTCACACCGCTCGGGGTCCGTGCCCTTCGAACGACCACCTCCCTGGAGTCCGACGAGCGTCGTTTCCCCCGTCGGGATCCAACGAAGAGTCGTTTCCGTCGGGTTCGATGAGAACCGTTTCCTCCGTCGGGTTCGATGAGAACCGTTTCCTCCGTCAGGTTCGACGAGAGTCGTTTCCTCCGTCAGGTTCGACGAGAGTCGTTTCCTCCGTCAGGTTCGACGAGAGCCGTTTCCTCCGTCAGGTTCGACGAGAGTCGTTTCCTCCGTCAGGTTCGACGAGAGCCGTTTCCTCCGTCAGGTTCGACGAGAGTCGTTTCCTCCGTCAGGTTCGACGAGAGCCGTTTCCTCCGTCGGGGTCCGACGAGAGCCGTTTCCGCGCCTCTCGATGCGCGGTCCGATTGGTCGGCAATCCCCGTCGGGGTCGATCCGTCGTTCCGCACTTCGGCACCGGGGAGCGGAGCCCACCGACAGCGCCTCCCTTCCCGTTCGTCTTCGAACGTGCGCAATCGAACCTGCATGTTCGCTGAAATGCGCAACCCTCGCCCCGTGCGACCGATTGGATCGCTCGCATGCAGAAGGTAAAGTTGGGAGATGACCGCCCCGAAGCTGGAAGGTGCCGTGGAGCCTGGAACGGCGTTCTCCGTGGGCGAGCACCGCTACCTCCGAGCGCCGAGGCCCATTCACTTTCCGGACTTCGAGCTCGTGCCTGAGAGCAAACGTCACCTCTGGCAGCGAACGACGCTTTACCAGATCCTCGACCTGGCATTCTCCCAGACTGCAGCGATCGGTTGTGATCAGTTCGTGTATTGGGACCCGACCGATCCCAGCCAGTGCCTGGCGCCCGACGCCTTCGTCCGCCTCGGTGTCCCTGATGATCAATTCCGAAGCTGGAAGGTGTGGGAGCGAGGCGCGCCGCACGTCGCCGTCGAAATCATCAGCTCCGAAGACGCGCGCGATCGGAACTGGGATGACAAGCTGGAAAAGTATCGCCGCCTCGGCATCCAGGAGCTCGTCCGCTTCGATCCCGAATCCGAGCCAATGTCCCTCCGCATTTGGGATCGGGTAGAAGGCGACCTCGTCGAACGCGCAGTCGTTGGCTGGAGCGCCGCGAGCCAGTGCCTCCCCGGCTTCTGGGTGGTGGTGGAAGATTCCCGCGCCCGGGGCCTGCTCCGCCTGAGCCACGACCCCGAGGGCAAGCACCTCTATCCCACGCCCGCGGAACGCGAAGCCGAAGCGCGACAGCGGGAAGCCGAGGCGCGACAGCGGGAAGCCGAGGCGCGACAGCGGGAAGCCGAAGCGCGCGCGGCCGCCGAACGGCGCATTCGCGAGCTCGAGGCCGAGCTCCGCCGCCGCGGATGAGCCCGCTACCCGTCGCTTGGGCGATCCCGGCCCGAGATCGTGACGCCGACGAACGGCAGCCAGAGTCGGAGCGGCTCGCGATCGACGACGGGCACCGTAACGCCTCATTCGCGAGCTCGAGGCCGAGCTCCGCCGCCGCGGATGAGCCCGCTACCCGTCGCTTGGGCGATCCCGGCCCGAGATCGTGACGCCGACGAACGGCAGCCAGAGTCGGAGCGGCTCGCGATCGACGACGGGCCCCGTTCTGCCGGTGGCGGCGGGACCGACGACCACGCGATCGAACGTCGTCGTCCAGGTGCGGCGCACACCGACCGTGAGGAACAAACCGGCGTGGTGATTCGCATCCTTGACGAAGGAGACGAGCTCGATCTCGGCCCCAACGGTCGCGCCGAAGAGCGCGCCCAAGTCGTCGCGTTCCTCGACTCCGAGAATCGTGGTGTGCAGGATAGCGAGCCCCCCACTCGCTTCGACGAATGGTCGCACCGAGCCCCAGAACGGTTGCCAGCGCACCACGGCCTCGATACGCCGGAGATCCACCGAGTACCCTTCGTCGAGCTCCTCCAACACCAGGCTTCCGTCGTAAAAGCTGATGACGGTCGGCCCGTCGCGAACCTGTTGGTCCAGGAGGGTCGCGCCGACGCCGAGCCCGACCGACACGGGCCACTCCAAACGAGCCACCGCTAGAGTAAGCCCAAAATCGTAGGCGAGCGGCGTTCTGAAGCCGTCTTGGTGCCGCTGCCGAAACGCCGGTCCCCCGTACACGCCCAGGAGGGCGCTGCCGCGCGGACGGCCTTCCGCGTCGTTCGGCGACGTTGCCTCGACGTCGGCCATCGCCTCCTCGGCGTCCGTCGTTTCGAGAGCCGCACTGGGCCCACGTGGGTGGCCCGACGCGGCCTCACTCGCGGTCGCTGGCTCCACGGCATCGGCGGATACGCCCGTTTCGGCGTCCGTCGTTTCGAGAGCCGCACTGGGCCCACGTGGGTGGCCCGACGCGGCCTCACTCGCGGTCGCTGGCTCCACCGCATGGGCGGATACGCCCGTTTCGGCGTCCGTCGTTTCGAGAGCCGCACTGGGCCCACGTGGGTGGCCCGACGCGGCCTCACTCGCGGTCGCTGGCTCCACGGCATCGGCGGATACGCCCGTTTCGGCGTCCGTCGTTTCGAGAGCCG
>QGUH01000752.1 GCA_003242355.1 Pseudomonadota bacterium | reverse complement strand
TCCCGTCGGCGCGCTGCGCTGGCGGCCGCCACGGCCTCCCGCCCGCTGGAGAGGGATCCGCGCCGCGGACACGCTGCCCCCGCGCTGCGCACAGTGGGGCGACGGAGTCGAAGACTGCCTGTACCTCAACGTCTATCGCCCCACTCACGCGAAGCGCCGCGGTCGCTTACCCGTGCTGTTCTACATCCACGGCGGCGCGTACAAGGTCGGCTCCGCCATCGACAACGATCCGAGTCGCATCGCCAAGCTGACGGACACCGTGGTGGTGATGATCAACTACCGGCTCGGTCCGTTCGGGTTCCTGGCGCACCCGACCCTCAGCGCAGAGGCGCGCGACGGGACGTCGGGAGAGTACGGGCTTTTGGACCAACAAGCGGCGCTCGAGTGGGTCCACGACAACATCGACGCCTTCGGCGGTGACCCGCGCAACATCACCATCGCGGGGGCTTCGGCCGGAGGCTGGTCGGTGTGCGCTCACCTCACTTCGCCCCGGGTCGCCGGGCTGTTCTCGCGCGCGGTGATCCAGAGCGGCGACTGCGTTGCTCTCACCCGCGCCGAGGCCGAGGGCGAAGGCCTCGAGTTTGCCGAAGCAGCGGGCTGCGAGGACGCTCCCTCGAGCGAGTGCTTGCGCCGGAAAACGGCGGAAGAGCTCCTCGCCGCAGATTCTTGGGACGTCCGATACCGGCCCATAGTGGGCGGACGCGTGCTCCCGGAAGATCCCGATGCGGCAATCGCGGCAGGGAGGTTCTCGCGCGTGCCGGTCCTCCTCGGCAGCGCCCGCGACGAGTACCGGGGAGACCTCGCGGCCTGGTACCCAATGACCGAGGACACCTTCGTCTTTCTCGTAAACGATGCGTTCGAGGACGACGCGCCGGCCGTGCTCGCCGAGTACCCGCTCGTCGAGTTCGAGGATCCCGCGTACGCGTTCGCCGAGATCCTGGTCAACAGCGGCTTTCCGGGTATTGGCGGGTGCGCGACGCGCCACCTGGCGTTGAACCTGGCGCGCCACGTCCCCGTCTACCGGTACGAGTTCTACGATCAGGGCGCCCCCGTCCCGGGCTGGCTCACGATTCCCCCCGATTACGAGCTCGGGGCCAGCCATGGCACCGACGAGATGTACTGGTTCGACCGGCCCTTCCACACCGTGGTTCCGCTCGACGCGATGCAGGAAAAGCTCGCCAACCAAATGGTCGAGTACCTGGGCGCCTTCGCCGAGCACGGCGCGCCCAAGGCGAAACACCAGCCGTCGTGGCCGCGCTTCGAATCCAAGCGCGAAGTCGTCATGCGCCTCGCGCCCCACGCCGTCGAGCCCCGGACCGACTTCGACGACGAACACCGCTGCGACTTCTGGAGCTCCCTCGGTTACTGATCGTTCGCAGCATCGGGCGGCGCCCTGCTCCCCGCAAGCTCGGCAGGGCGTCGCTGCTTCCTCACCGTCATCGCTTCTGCCGTTCGGGCGCCTGCACGTCGACGTCCGTGTACATGCAGTTCGGCTCCAAGACGGTAGCGTCCGTGATCGAAAGCAACGCATCGTGCCGCTTCAGTGGCGGGCTTCCTCGGCTGCCTCGCAAGAAGAAGATCCGAATCCCAACCTTCAGGCTTCTTTTGCAACCGCGTACCGCGCCCACGAAATCACGGAGCATTTCGCTTCGGGCGTGGTGCGCCGGGTGGAAGAAGGAAAGCGCCGGGTCCGGAACCGGAATCACGGAAACGCACGACAGCAGTTTCTCCTCTCCTTCGTGAATTCTGGCGATCGCCCGGAAACCCGGACCGTTGGCGTCCCAGACCGTCACGTGCCACGGCTGCGGACGTCCCCGGTGCGCCGGAGCCCACCTCGACCACCACCGCGAACACGCTTGCACGACACAGCCCTCTACGGGCGCAAGCCCGCGCGAGTCGAACACGAAGCCAGCCGCCGTCGTCACGACAAAAGCCCCGTAGCACACGTGCCACCGAGCCCGTCGCCGCTGCACGGCACTTCGGGCGCGCTCGTCGCTCCAGCTACCGAGCAGTGTGGGCGGGACGGGCTCCGGTGCCGTCCCTCGATGCTGCGAGATCCAAGCTGCTTCTGCCGTCGCTTCGGCGGACTCGTCGGCAACGACGGGCTCCATCGCCGTGAACGGCTTCGTCTTCCGCTCACGGCAGCTCCCCATGCGTTGGCCGGCTCGGCAGCTTTCGAGAATTCATTCACAGCCCGTTACTGTGGGCTTGTTTGGTGTGCCAGTGGGTGAAAGTTGAACTTTTTGGCATCGATTTACCGACCTACACCGAGGTGTGCCTCGAGTCCGCGAGAGCTGACCGAGGTCGTTCCCGCCGAGTACCGCGCGGACCTCGTCTCCGGCAGTCGCGCCGTCACCGCCGCGTCAGCCGAAGAGCTCTTCGACTGAGCCGTCGTCCGCGGAGTCCAACGCGAACCAGGCGTCGTCGTCGTGCTCGCCACGTTCGTTCAACGGTTGATCCACGGAGGGGACAGCTCCTGACCTTCGTAGCTCCCGAGCTTCTCGAAGAAAAATGAGTGCAAGGAGAGGCCGATTTCCCTCTCCTCCCAGCACCAATGGCTCAGCGCGAGGTACGCGTCGCCGAGGTCCCAGTTCAGGTCGAACAAGAAGAAGTCGTCGCGAAGGCGCCAATCGTCGAGCGCTTCGCCGCGGAACACCTTCCAGCCGCCCGATGTCGCGTTCATGCGATAGTACGCCCGCGTCGAACGAGCGCTTCCCAGAAACTCCGGCGCCAGCTCCCCGTCATCGGCACACAGCACTCTGTAGGACCAGGGGGCGATCCCGAGGATCGGCAAAATCGCGCCTTCCGTCATCAGCTCGTTCCCGAGCTCCGTCGTGGTGAACGCAGCCATGAGGTTCGGGCCTGCTTCCTCCGCGACCCGATCGAGCGTGCCTGTATCACAGAACACCATCCCTCGATGGGACACGCTCGCCATGAACACCGTGCCCCCCCGGAGATCTTGTGCCGGGGGCGTCGGAGCGAGAACGGGCTCGCGAGCCGCAACCAGGCGAACTTCTACGACGTCGCGAACGACGTTGCC
>QGUH01000751.1 GCA_003242355.1 Pseudomonadota bacterium | reverse complement strand
CAGACACCGCCTCGCCTCGCTCGCGTCCTTGATCTTTCTTCCGGCCGCCACTCGTCACCTCCGAGTCGCGTCCAGCCTGCCGACCACCCCCAGCCGAAGTCACCCCGGCGTCGCTGATGGGTCACGCCGGAGATGCGAGCGCATCCGCGTCACTACTCCGAGAAACGACCTTTCGATGCTCGAGAGACCTGCGAGGACGGAGGCGGTGTCCTCGTCGGTCCAAATCCTCGAGCTCGCCCCGAACGACTCCGAAGGCCGCGTTTCGCGGGAACGCGCTGGTGACACTGCGCCTTCGGCGCGTAAAGTGGCTGGATTGGCCGCTCGAGGGCGGAAAAAAGAACGCCGGCTCGACCGCGTGCCGACCGGGCGTCTGGCAATGGGAAGGTGCGCGCATCGGGCTCACGGTTTTTGCAGCTCGAGCACGCTCGGGATCCGGAAGCGGTGAGTCGACCGAATTCTTCAACCGAAGCGTAAGCGCTCGACGCGCTCGAGAGTGCCACGTAAAGATCGGAGGTGATCGGTCGCGCGCGCGGCTCCACCCCGGCGGCATCATGAAGCGGCTCGTAGCAAGCGGAGTGCTCGCGCTCGTGTTCGCGAGCTGCGGGCAGGGCGAATCGCAGGACCTCGACGGCGGTGATCCGAGCGGGGCACCGCAAGGCGGGAGCCAGGCAACCAGCGGCGTTGGAGGCGCCGGTGGCTCCGGCGGCATGGCGGGCGCAGCGAGCACGGGACAAGGCAGCACGAGCGGTGGCTCCAGCGCGACGACGGGCGGCGCGGGCAGCGGCGACGCTCTGGGCGGCATGTCCGGAGAAGCGGGCACCACCGGTGGCAACGCCTCGGGCGGCACGAGCCCGGGGGGCGCGGCCATGGGCGGCGGCGGCGTCGCCCCTGGAACGTCGGGTGGCACCGCCAACGGCGGCAGCAGCGCGACGGGCGGTGAGGCCACGAGCAGGGGCGGCGCGGATGCCGGCGGAACCGCTGGCAGTCCCACGAACGGTGAAGCGGGCGAAGGCGGTGCGCCTTCGGGCGGCGCTGCCGGGAGCGCCGGTAGCGATGATGGATCGGAGAGCGAATGCGGCCCCGTCACGCCCGTTCCCGATGCCGTGCGCGAGCGACTCCGCCTCGATCCCTTCTACAAGAAGCACGTCGACGCGAAGGGGCTGCCCGTTCTTTCGTCCGACGCGCCCCAAGACGAGGCGTTGATTCTCGCCTGCAAGCTCCTGAACAACATGTTGAGCAAGCGCGACGACGTTCGGCAGGCGCTCATCAAGAACGGCGCGCGCTTCGCGATCATCGGCAAGGACGAAGGGACGGCCGACATTCCGGAGTACGGCTACCGCAACCGACCCCAGGAGGACATCGACTACATCAATCAGCGGGCGCGCGGGCTCGGAGGCATCGTCGCCTCCTGCGGTGAGGAGAACATCCTGTGCCTGCAGGGTGACCGGTACTACAACGAAAGCATCTGCGTGCACGAGTTCTCGCACACCATTTCGATGTACGGGGTGTATTCGGCGGAAAGAGGATTCGAAGCCGCTCTCGAGGCGTCGTTCGACGCCGCGATCGCGAGCGGCATTCTCGACCGCACGTATCGCCGCGAGAACCTCCAGGAGTATTGGGCAGAGGGCGTTCAAGATTGGTACGACACCAACGCGTCCTCCAATCCACCGAACGGCATCCACAATCACGTGAACACGCGCGCCGAGCTCGCCGATTTCGATCCCACGCTGTACGCGCTCGTCGAATCCGTCTTCCCCGAATCCACCGACTGGGGCGATTGCCACGTCGACAATCGGTGAGGCCGGCGAGGGGCTCCGCCCCGTTCGCTTCGGGTCAGCGCTCGTGCGCCGAGCGCTCGCGGCGGAGCAGCGCGCGCTTGCGCTCGATGCCCCAGCGATAACCGGAGAGGGAGCCGTCGGTGCGCACCACGCGGTGGCACGGGATGAGCACGGCGACGGGATTCGCGGCGCACGCCCCCGCGACGGCGCGCACGGCGCGCGGCGCGCCGATCGACGCGGCGATCTCCGCGTAGGTCTTCGTCGCGCCGGGCGGAATTTTCCGGAGAGCCCGCCACACGCGCTCTTGGAACACCGTGCCGCGCACGTCGAGCGGGAGCGCCTCGACCGCCACACCGGGACGCGCTTCGACGACGCCCACCACGCGCGCCACCAACTCGTCGAAGGCGCGATCGCCACCGACGAGCTCGGCGTGCGGGAAGCGCCGCTCGAGGTCGTGAACGAGCGCCTCGGGATCGTCTCCGAGGAGCACCGAGCATACGCCCCGTTCGGTTGCGGCGACGAGAATCGCGCCGAGCGAGCATTGCCCCACTGCGAAGCGGATGGTGAGGCCGTGCGCCCCGGCGCGGTACGTCGAGGGAGACATGCCGAGCGCTCGAGCCACGTGCTCGTAGAAGCGGCCGGCCGAGTTGAACCCCGACGTGTAGATGGCCTCCGTCACGGTCTTTCGCTCGCGGAGCTCGTGCTGAAGGCGCCTGCGCAACACCGCGTCGCGATAAGCCTTCGGTGTGAGCCCCGTCGCCCTCACGAACGAGCGATGCGCGTGCCCCTCGCTCAACCCGACGTGCCGAGCGAGCTCCCGAAGGCTCGGCGCGTGCTCGCTCTCTTCGATCCGCTTGCACATCGCGATCACGGGACGCGCCACCGCTTCGGACAACGCCTCGCGCGGCATGCAGCGCTTGCACGGCCGAAACCCCGCGAGCTCGGCAGCGACGGGCGACGGATGAAAGGCGACATTTTCGGGGCGCGGCCGCCGCGCGGGACACGAGGGTCGGCAGTAGATGCCGGTCGACGCGACGGAATACACGAACGTCGCTCGTTCGTCGCGCTCCGCCACGGCGGTCCACCGAGGGTCCGAAACGACCGTGCTTCGCGCATTGGCTGCTGCTTTCATCCGTTCTCCGTCGTCGTTGCCACGGGCTTCACCGCCCAAAGCACCCTGCGCCGTTGCCCGCAGGGTCACCGCCCGGCCGGCAAACCAGCCTTGCCTGCCCCCCAAGGCCACCGCGCACCGGGAAAAAAGGA
>QGUH01000750.1 GCA_003242355.1 Pseudomonadota bacterium | reverse complement strand
GGACTCAAAGCGTTGATGGACTGAGGCAATGGCACTCTCGCGTCGAATGCGGATCGGGGGCGTAGCGGCACTGCTGATCGTCGTGGCCGGCGTGTCGGGGTGGCTCGTTGCGCGAGAGAGAGAGCCGCGCGGCGCGATCGCAACGGCCCCCCTCGCCTCGGGCACGGACTGGCCCGTTGCGCAGCGACGGGTCTATGCGGTGAGCCTCGGCTCTCGGGTCACGATGGGCGATCACACGGTTCTCGACGTCACGCTCGAGGGGCGCCTCACGGCCATCCGAGTGCAGCCCACGGAGCCTGCCCCGGGCCTCGTCCTGGCGCTCGGGTTCGACGCCGAGCGGGTGGTGCTCACGAGCTCCCCGGAGGATCAGGCCGCGCTCGAGCGCGCCGTCGAGGAGCCGTTTGGCGCAACGTTCGCCCCTACCGGTCTCGTCCAAACGGTTGCATTTCCCGAGCTGCCGAAGCCCGAGCCCGAGAAAGCCGTTTCGCGAGGGCTCCTTCGAACCATCGTCGCCGCGCTGCAGGTGAAACGGCCGCCGGCACCCGACACCCACGCATGGGACGTCGACGAGCGCGACGCGGTCGGCCTCGTGAGGACGCGCTACCAGCGGAAGGGCACCTTCGTCTCGAAAACCAAGAGCACCTACTTGCGCATTACGAACAACGACCCGTTGACGGATGCGCGCACGGAGCTGGTCGAGGCGCTGGCCGAGCTTTCGTTCCGCCGAGGCGCGGTCCCCTCGCCAGAGGCATTGATGGGGGTGTCGGCGAGAGAGAAGACGCGCGTCCACGCGGACGGGCCGCTGCCGCCCTTGTCCTCGGAAACGAAGCTCGAGATTCGCCTCGTCGAACAATCCGACGCCAACGAGAACGCGAAAGCACTGGCGCAGGCGGTTCGGGGCTATCTGGTGAGCGGGCTCGACGATCGCACCGTCGAAAACGAGATGCTGGTGGACCAGGCAAAGCTCGAGGGGCCGGGGTTCCTCGAGCTGTTGCGGGAGATCGTGAGTCTGGGCTCGAGCGATCCGGCGAGACGCGCGCGCCTCTTCGCCATGCTCAGCGCGCGACTTCGCTTCGACGAGAAGAACGTTCGTGAAGCCGAGCGGCTCATCCGCGCCGGTGCCGCTTCCAAGGCGACGCTCATCGACGCGCTCGGCGCCGCCAGCACCGCTGCCTCTCAAAGCGTGCTGCACGCGATCCTGCGTGAGCCCGATTTCGGCGAGGAGGACCGGCGTCGCGCGCTGATTGCGCTGAGCTTCGTCGAGCGACCGAGCGAGGCCACCCTCTCCGTTCTGAAAGAGCTGACGGACACTCCGAAATACCGGACACAGGCGCTGTACGGCTTGGGCGCGGCCGCTTACCGCCTCGGCGCGAGCGATCCAGAGGGCGCCCGGGCCGTAACCGCCGGGCTCGTGCGATCGCTCGACGAAGCGAGCGATCCGAACGAGCAAGTCAAGCTCCTCAAGGCGGTGGGAAACGCCGGGAGCGCCGACGCCTTCACGGCCATCGAGGCCAAGCTCCATTCTCCCAATCCTGCGGTGCGCGCGACGGCGATCTGGGCGCTCCGACGCGTGCCCGGTGATCGGGCGGAGCAAGCCATCGCACGCGCGCTGATTCACGATCCGGCCGCAATGGTGCGACAGCGGGCCGTGGATACGCTCGGGTACCGCACCGTCTCACCGGTGCTCGTATACGCCGTGCGCGACGCCTTGTCGAAAGAAGCCGACGTCCCCGTTCGTCGAGAGCTGGTGCGCGCGGCCATGCGGTGGGCAACGGCCGCTCCCGTCTTGCGAGAGCCGCTGATGAAGCTGGCGCAATCCGACCCGGATCCGAAGATTCGGGAGCTCCTGCGTGAGTGGCACGGCTGAGCGCATTCCGCGCTTCGGCAACTTCACGGATTGCTGGGTCGAGAGAATCTGTTCCGAGAAACTGGCATGACTCGCGCCGAGTGTAAGTCGATGGGGCGCCTCCGAGCGGTCGGCGCAGCAACGTTTCTAGCCGCGGCAGCGTTCGCGGGTTGCGGGGACGATCGGGAAAGCGACGAAGGCTCCGGGGGCACCGCCGGCCAGGCTCCCGATACATCGGGACGCGAGGCGTTGGGCGACGCCGGGGATGCTCACGCTTCTGCCGGTTCCGGTACCAACTCGACCGGAGGCGCAGCGGGGCGCACGGCTCGCCACGGCAATCCCGACGAAGGCGGGGATGCCGGTGCCCGTTTCGTTTCGGGCGGGGCGTCCGGTAACGGAACGGACGATGCCGGTGCGGGAGGCGAATTCTTCGACTCGGCGGGAGCAGGCGGAGAAGGCGCTTGCACCGGAAAGACGTGCGAGGAGCTTCGAGCATGCGGCGGCTCCGTTGACGATGGGTGCGGTCGAGTGCTGCAGTGTCCTCCCTGCGACGCGTGTGTCCTCGCGGCGGGCCCGTTCCACGCTCGACGAGCGCGGAGCGCAGGGTTCTCGGGCACCGTCGAACTGTATTCCGAGCTTTACGACGTGAGCTGCCAGAGCGTTGACGACTGCGTGGCAGCCTGCCTGGAACGCGGCGGAAGCACTGCGATGTGCGAAGCATCGGAGTGCGTCGAAGGGCTACCGAACGAGTCGAGCCACTGCCTCCCGGCAACGACCTGGCGAAACCTGGAAGCGCTTCAGGCGGAGGGGCAGGACCCCGCGCGCGACGGGGCAACGCTGACGCTGGTCAACAATCCCTACCGCGATCGGCTGATTGCGGATGATTTCCGGTTCTCGATTCCCGACGATGCCACGATCACCGGGATCACCGTCCACGTCCGCCGAGCAGCCGATCGCCTCGATGTTGCCGTCGACGACAGCGTCCGCCTCACGAGCGCCGACGGCATCCGAGCCACCGATCGGTCGAGCCCGCTGAAATGGTCCACCGAGCTGCAGGAGATCACGTACGGCGGTCCCACCGATCTCTGGGGTGAACCGTGGAGCCCTGCCGACGTCAATTCACCCGACTTCGGCGTCGCGCTGTCCGTCGCGTACACGCAGACCGCCGGAAACGGGCGCGCCTACGTGGACATCG
>QGUH01000749.1 GCA_003242355.1 Pseudomonadota bacterium | reverse complement strand
CAACTTGCCATTAGAAGCCTGCCCGGAATTTTGACACGGAAGTCCGGTCAGTTACATCCCGTCTGTGCAGCACGAGACAGGCGCGGCGCAATCGATTGGCGTTCTTCCTCATCGACACGCGGGATTGCTCGGCACGCTCAGCCGTCCTCTTCGATCTCCCAGTGCACGGGCGTGCGCAGCGCGTTGAACGCTGCTGCCATCTGTTCAGCCGTGCCCTTCTTCAATCGGATAGCGCGCGCACGGTCGCGCACGTACTCGGGCCAGCGCTCCAGCGTGCGGCCGGTCCAGAATTTCCGCGGCCCGCGGCCGCTCGTGGCGACGACGAGATACATAGGGCTCCGGAGTACAGAAACAGACAGGCCCGCACACGGCGGGCCTGCGTGAAGGGAAATTTTCGCACTCTACGTTGATTTGCTGTTGTACTACGCTCTCCAGTTGAGACACAAGCGAAATTTTGTATCAACAGTTCGTTCCCCGTGGAACCTTAGGTCTCCGCGGTACGCGGTACGCGCGCGGCGATCCAGTAGTGAGCGCGATCGAGATACCGCCAATACTCGGCCACCGAGAGCCCCAGGACACGCGCCTTGTATTTCGCTGGCGAGCGCCCGAACGGAGCGAGTATAACGTAGTGGACAAACACGATCGCCCGAAGCGCTTCGGGCGCGTCGGCGAGCGCGCGGGCCACCATCAGACCCTCGCCGGTATGCCCCTCCTCAGTGAACTGGATCGGCCGAGGCGTGAATGTCTGCCTTCCCTTCGCGGTAAGCTGCTTCTGCCGCAGCACCGGCTCGCTCTTCGGGTCGTACTGGCTATCACGAAACTTCGCAAGGATCGACTCTCCCGGCCATCCCTGGTTTACCCCGCGGAGAATGGCGCTCTTCTGCGCGCCCCAGACACGACACATCTCGTCAATCGCGTCGATCATTCGTCTCCCCTGCCTGCCTCTTGCAGTGCTGACACCGCCGCGCCTGCCCCGCCTCCACCAACGCCGCCACCCGCGCCACCCGGCCGCACAGGCTCACTGCCAGCAGCTTCCCGCCGTGCCAGTAGTGCTCGACCGCACCGAGGGGACGCAGACACCGATACCAGCCCGTCACACCGACCTCCGCGCGCATCCCGTCAAGACAGATCCACCTCTCGCAGCGTCCACCGGCCCTTCGCGTTCTTGCGCCAGCCGTGCACCAAGATTTTCACTCCCGCCTTGCGCAATATCGGCAAGGCCGGTGATTCGGTGAGCTTCGACACGCGAGCCGCCACATTGCTCGCGCTCGTCGTCTGCACGGCCACGATCTCGGACTCCGACACACACAGGATGTCCGCGATCCCGTACAGGTCGATCCTCTTGCGTGCCTGCGGGATGTAGCGCTCGACCACCTGCACCAGCGGGTAGCGCTCGCGAAGCACGGCGAGACTGCGCTGCGTCGGGCTCACTTCATGCACTCCTGCACCCACGCCAGCAGCTCGCGCTCGCTGCCGAATTCCTCGACAAAAGCCCGCTTCTCGAGCGCCATGCTTGGCCCGAGCACATCGCGCATTACGGCCGTTCTGACGCCGGTGTCCGGAATCCCGCGGTGATGCCATGCGCAGAGCGGAATCACGGCGTCATGACCGCCAGAGAGCGCCCGAGTGCCCTTGTCCACGAGGTGATGAATCTCCGTCGCGCGCCAGTAACCGCGCTTCCGACAGGCGCAGCAACCGAAGGACTGGAGCTTGCCGAAATGCAGCGTCTGCGCCTTCGTCGGCTTGCCCGTGCTGCGTCTCATGGCGCGAGCCCCACGATCCGCATGATCTCGGCCTCGATCTCCGGCACGCCCGTGCCCAGGATCTCATCCGCCACCACCTGCACCACGCGCTCCCACACTGCGCGGAATTCGGTCTCGTCCAGCCGGTCGTAGCTGATGCTGTCCGGCACGAGGAACACTTCGCCCGTCGCCTTGCTCACGATTGGCGTGCAATGCCCGGCCCTGATCTTGAGGTACTGGTGTACCTGCTGCTCGCTCTTGAACTGCTCGCAGTTCTCGTACGTGAGCCGCACGAGCGCCCAATAGCGACGCAGCGTCCTCAGAGAGCGAGGCTTGCGGATGTCCGCCCGTAGCTGCTCTCCGACGTTCCAGCGGCGCAGCACTTCGCGCGCGTGATCGTCAGCCGGGGCAAGACCTGAGAGCGTGCGGACGAGAGTCACGTCGGTCATGCCTCGCCCTCCCGCCCAATGTCCGCCTCAGCGCATGACTTCGCCTCGCTCTCCGTGTCGAACGTGCCGAGTAGAACCGGCGGACGCGAAAGCCGCCATGCCTGGAATCTCGGCTCCCCGTGCACATAGCTCGTCGTGATGGTGTGTGTCGCCAGCGCCTGCGCGAACTCGTCAGGCTTTCCGTCCTTGCGCGCGACACGGAGCCAGCGGTTCACGTGTACGCGTCCTCCGGCAGGTAGTGGATCGGCCCGCTCGGGAATTGATCCACGTGGAACTGGCGCCATTCGCGATTGAACCAGCCGGTCACAGTCGGCCATGCACCCGTGCCATGACGTTGTTTCCGCACGGTGATGTTCATTCCCGAGATAACCGCGTGCGGATCGTCATCCTTGCGCCGCCGGACGAAGATCACGTTATCCGCGACGCCGCCGATTTCCTTCGCGCCAGCGATGTCGTTGAGGTCCGGTTCCTGATCTGGCTGCGACGGCTTTCTCGGATGCGCTACGAGGTGGATGTGGCACCCGGTCTCCTGAGCGATCGCGGCAAGAAGATTCGCGAAGTTGCGCTGCGCCTCGAAATCCTGCGAGTCAATGTCGAGCTTCATCAGGGAGTCGACCAGGAAGTGCGACACGCCCTCGTGCGCGAGCTTGCGCATCACCCCGGCGAGCGTCTTGTGCTTCGCGAGGCCCACCCGTGCCCACACGCGCAGCCGCTCGCCGTACGCATCGATGAACCACTGCATCTGGTGCGGATTCGGCACCGGCCGTCCCGCAGCGGTCGCTGCGAGACGCACGAGCACATGCTTCGGGTGTTCCTCGAGCGAGGCGACGAATACGCCCTGATCGCGCTGGAG
>QGUH01000748.1 GCA_003242355.1 Pseudomonadota bacterium | reverse complement strand
ATATACGATTTTATGCGGTTTCGTGGGGTCGGAGATTTGGATAAGAGACAGGTTACCGAGGTCATGCGAAGACAGGTCATGGCTTTTTTGCCATTCGGTAACGGCACGACCCCTCGGCTAAGCGGCCGTTGAAGGCGGGGTCGCAGCGTATCCGGCGTGGTGCCTTATATACCCGGAACCACGGGAACGCATTTCTTTACGGCGCTCTTTCGAAAGAAATCGTTCCGTCGAGACAGCGCTGACCGTACCGTGTGGCTGCCTGATGTTCCAGGCCGATGCTGGGGTGAGGTGGTTTTTCGTTCACTGGTCGGTGGCGGCCGTGCGTTGGTGCGCGGACGAGCACGGGGCGGACGTTCTCGAAGCTCCACGACAATCCGGGCGACCGGGCGATGACGACGGGAGCGGCGAGTGGGCTCGTGACTGGGTGGCGGGCGAGCGCCGGTTGTCGCGCGCGGTCGAGACGTCGGCCGTGGCGCGGGCCTTGCACCGAATGCTTTCGAAGCGCGGGCGGTGCCGAGAGCCGCGCGCGTGGGCACCGAGTCGGGAGAGCACGATGGAATCCGGAATCGTCGTCGACCAGAGCACCGCCGTGTCCCGAGGCACGCATCGTCGTCGCGCGCGCCTGCACGCGCTTCGTCGGGCCGAGCGTCACGCGAGCGGGCTCGCCTGGCTCGGGATCGGGCTCGGCATGGCCGAGCTGATCGCGCCGGGACGCCTCGCTCGCTTTCTGGGTCTCGACGATCAGCCGAGCACACGGACGCTCTTACGTGCGTTCGGGGTGCGGGAGATCGCGAGCAGCATCGCCGTGCTCGCGCGCGCGCGCCATGCGGGTTGGATGTGGGCGCGCGTGCTCGGAGACGTTCTCGACCTGGCGGCCCTGACCGCGGCACACCGATCCGCGCGGCGTGGACGGCGTCCGCGTCTGCGTGGCGCGCTCGTGTTCGTGCTCGCCGCTTCGGCGGTGGATCTCGTCACGGCGAGCCGGCTCGCGCGCGCACCGCATGCGCGCATTCCCGGACTGTGAGCATCGTGCCGGCATCACTCGCCGACGATCATCCGGTACGCCGTCGCGAGCGCGACGTCCTTGCCGAGGCGAGGGTCCGTCGGCACTTCGGTTCCGAGCGATGTCTTGCCCAGCGGCTCGCGCAGCGCCGAAGGATCGCTCTCGGGCGGCGGCGCCACGACGGGAGCCCCGAACTCCTCGGGCAAGTGGCCCTCCAAGTTGCGCTCCCGCATCACGCCGAACTCACCGCCCGGAGACGCGACGGGAACGTCGGGCTCGAGCCCCTGCGCCTGAATCGCGCGTCCGCGCGGCGTGTAGTAACGAAGCGTCGTCAGGCGCAAGCCCGCTCCGCCGGGGAGATCGACGATCGTCTGCACGGAGCCTTTGCCGAACGTTCTGGCGCCCACGAGGCGACTGCGCCCGTTGTCTTTGAGCGCACCGGCGACGATTTCCGCCGAGCTCGCCGTAAACTCGTTCACGAGAACGACGAGGGCGCCGCGGTGCAGCGCACCGCCGGGTTGCGCGCGCACTTCCTCGACGACGGCACCGCGTCGGCGCGTCGTGAAGACGACACCGCCCGGCAAGAGCTCGTCGGCAACCGCGGTGGCTTCGTCTACCAAGCCACCCGGGTTGTTGCGCAGATCGAGGAGCCAGCCGCGCACGTTTCCAGAAGCAGCGCGCCGAAGCGCGGCCACGTGCTCGAGCAGCTCCGTGTGCGTGCCCTGCTGGAACGCCTTGATCCGCAGATAGCCCACGTTGCCGGTCAGGAGCTTGCTCGCGACCGATTTGACGTCGATGATCTCTCGCGTGAGCGTGAAGTAGAGGAGCTTCTCCATCCCGTCGCGGCGCACCGTGAGCAACACGCTCGAGCCGGGCGCGCCCCGCATGCGCTTGACGAGATCGACCGGGCTCTTGCCGCGCACGCTCGCGTGATCGATGGCGAGGATGCGATCGCCCGAGCGGATTCCGGCGCGCGCGGCCGGCGACCCTTCGATCGGCGCGATGACGGTCACCCATTCGCTGCTGAAATCCACTTCCACGCCGATGCCGCCGAATTGACCCTCCGTGTCGCTCCGAAAGATCGCGTAGTCCTCGGGCGCGAGGTACGCCGAGTGCGGGTCGAGCTCGGCGACCATTCCTTCGAGCGCGCCTTCCACGAGGCGCTCGCGTTCGACTGGGTCGACGTACTCGTTTTCGACCCAAGCGAGGACGCGGCCGAATTGATCGAACAGGTCGTACGGGCTCTCGCGTGTGCTCGTCGCGTCTGCCGCACCGGCCCAGAGCAGGGCGAAAGCGCCAGCCACGAGCGAGAAAGCCGGGGTCAGGCGCCGTGACGCGCGCGAACGGCACGGCAGAAGGCGCCGCCCGACGACGGCCAATTGCGCCGAGTCGGCAGGGGCGGGGCCCCGCCGACCAACGAAACGACTCCCATGGATCACGATGCCCCGAACGTACCCCATTGCTTTCGCGGGTCTGCGGGTGCTAGTAAAACTCCTCTACTGGCGTTGGTCGCCAGCTTCCACAACAAGCTCGAGGTAAGCGTGGCCGAGAACGAAACCAGCAAAAGCGCGGGTAGCGACAAGCGCAAGCAGAGCCTCTATTTCCCCGAGTCGATGCTTCAAGAGATCAAGGATGAGGCAGCCCGGTTGGACCGGTCGCTGTCTTGGGTCGTCCAACGAGCCTGGAAGATGGCCCGGCTCGAGATCAAGAAGATCCCGAGCGTGAACGACGTTGAAGACGAGAGCGAAGAAGTCGGATAAGCCGCTCTTCGCCGAATCCCTAGCCGAGGGGTCGGACGGAACCCGTCTTTACGTCAGATGGCGTGACGGGCCCGATCGAACGACAGCGCTGCTGTCGGACGGTATCGTTTGCGACGGATACATATATAAGTATCTGTGGGAGGATCTCTCCCATGTCGTCCGTGTAGCTCACTGGAACTACCGCGGACACGGCAGGAGCGCGCTTCCCGCCGACCCCGAACGCATCACCGTGCTCGCACATGCGCGCGCCCTACACCCCGTGCGCCGCCCTTTGGGGGTCCCCCCGAGT
>QGUH01000747.1 GCA_003242355.1 Pseudomonadota bacterium | reverse complement strand
CGCGAGGACGCTGCGTCGTGAGGACGCCTCGTACGGCGCGAGGCTCACGGCGCGCTCACTGCGTCGTGAGGGCGCCGTCACCCCTTCCGCCCTCGAGCACGCGGCGCGTGCGGCGCGTGTAGGCGAACCAGCGCAAAGTGGCACCTTCAGCGACCCGAGACGCCGCCCGTTACTTACTTGGCGGAGCTCTCCGCGTGTCGCTAGACTCGTGAGCTCGCGCGCATGACCCTGCGTCGAGATCCCGAACGGACGAGATATCGGATGAGCCGAATGCTCAGGGCGATCTGCGCCGCGCTCCCGCTCGCGCTGACCGCGGCGGCCGCGCCTGGCTGCGCCGAGAACGAAAGCCAGATCTTCATCGTGGGCGTGATGAAGCTCGAGTCCACCGACTGCATCCTCTCGCCCGAAGCCGACGCCCCCTTGCTCACCGGCGGCGTGCTCGATCGCGCCCTGCGCAACGGCTACCGCGGGGGGTTGTTGATCGGAAGCCAGCTCACGCAGCGGGGCTCGCGCGAGCAGCTCCGCACGGAAACCGCCCGGCTCGCGCTCCGCGGCGCCGAGATCCGCCTCGAAACCGTCGGCGGCGCACCGCTCGCCGAGTACACGACGATCGGCACCGGGTTCGTCAATCCGTCGAGCGACACCGCGCCCGGCTACGGCGCGATGGCCGTCGATATCGTGCCTGCCGGAGCGCCCGTCGGCGACGGGCTGATCGTCGCGCGCATTCGTGTCTTCGGCGAAACGCTCGGCGGACAAGACATCGAGTCGAACGAGTACTTCTTCCCGATCGAGGTTTGTAACGGCTGCCTCATCGCGTACCCGATCGAAGCGGCGGATCCGAGCCTTCAGCCCGGTGAGCCCTATCGCTGCGCGACGAAGCCCGTGGAGGCCGGCTCCGATCCGGGTGAACGCGTCTGCCAGATCGGTCAGGACCTGGTGGTTTCCTGCACGACGTGCTCCGCAGCCAATCCGGCGTGCGCCAACCCCTGCCAGAACTGCTGGGCCCGGCCGTTCCTCGACTGCGGCGACGAACCCGAGCCGTTCTGCGGTTGATCGTGACGCCCGCGCAGGGTCGTCCCGCGAGGGTCGCAGCCCGGCGCTTCTCGGTGGTGCCGCGCGCTCTGCTCGCCGCCGCAACCGTGGCGCTCGCGCTCGCGCCGTCGGTCGCCGCAGCGCGCCCGCAATGGAGCATCGGTGCCGTACCCCAGCTGTGTTGGACGAGCGCAACGGACGACGCCGTGCCGCGCTTCTGCGGAACGCTCACTTCCGATCTTCTGCTGTTCCGTGAGCGCGTGCACGATTTCGGTGTCGGCCCCTACGTCTCCGTGGGCACGTTCGCCTTCCGCGATCTCCGCCTCGCGACCGGAGCGCGCGCTCTCTTCCCCATCCTCGAAGATTTCCCGCTCGTGCTCTCGACCGGAGCGCTCGCGCACGATGATGGTCGCCTCGGCGTCGATGGCTCGTTGTTCTTCGGCGCCCGCAGCTACAACTTCAGCGCAACCTACAACTTCGCGGCAGGCGTCGTCCTCGGCGTTCAGCACACGCTGAGCGCTCCCCGCGAAACCACGTGGACGGCGGGCCTCCAAGTCGACGGCTTCATCATCGCCCTTCCCTTCCTCCTCGCCTGGGGCGCCCTCCACTGAGCTCGACGGCAGTTCCCCTGTCGGCCTCGTCGCCGCGTTGCCAGCATCGCCGATCGTCGTCTGCCGCGCTCCGTCGCGCCTCCTCTCGTCTTCTCGTCGCGCGTTCCGTCGTCATCGCCTGCCGCGCGCCGATGAATCGTGCGGCAAGGCGTCCTCCGTCGCTCCTTGCAGCGTCTTGCCACACGTCGCTTTCCGCGTCGCGGTCAAAGCGTCGTCGTTACTGGCACGCTCGAGGACTTGCCGTGTGGCATTTGGGCTCCGTTCAGGTCACGAGTTGACGGCGGGCGCTCCCAGCCGAACACTCGAGTCGTTCACCGACGCCAGGCGAAAGGAGCTGTGAGATGCATCGTTTCGGAATGTTCGCGATTGCTCTCGCGACCTCGCTCGTTCCCGCGGTAGCTGCCGCGGGGCGAGAGGTCCCTTTGGAAAGTCTGCCTCCCCCGGTTCGCGCCACGGTCGAGCGCGAAGTTGCCGGCGGCCAAATCGACGAAATCGAGGAAGAGAGAAAGCGCGACGGTCGCATCATTTACGAGGTCGAGTTCTGGCAGGGGGACAAGAAGTTCGAAATCCACGTCGCCGCCGACGGAACCCTCCTCAAACGCCGCGAAGACTGATCACCGAACGCTGCGACGCAACGGGCCGATCGACTCCCTCCCCAGACTCGTCGAACGCTCGGAGAGCGATCGCTCCAGCGCGAACCGAGCGACTCAAGGTGCCGGCGGGTGCTGCTCCTGCTCCGCCGCAGCCGCAGCATCATCCGCTTCGAGCGCCGCTTCGATCCGCTGAAGCAGTGACTGCAGCATCTCCTTGGAACGCGCTTCCACTTGCTCGCGAAGCTTGCGCTCCTCTTCGAGCTCGTGGACGAGCGTCATGGCGACCAAGAGCAGCGCGTGTGGCGAGGAGTGTCGCCCATGACCTCCGAGTCGCCGCAACCGCTGGTCGACGATGGCCGCGAGCCGATGCATCTCCGCATCACTCGCGGAGCCAGTGACACGGTAGCTGAATCCGCCGACCTTCACCTCGACCGGCATGTCCATCGACACCGGCGTTACGCTAGCACCCCCGAACCCGCATGGAAATCCCCGCATCGAAGGCGCCGCCTTCGAATCCTCGCGGGCCTCGGCGCGCGCCACTCCCCGCGCAACATTCGACTCGCGCAGCAAGCACCCCCTTCTCCGAGGCGCCCCTCCCCCGCTGACGGAGCGCCTCCGCTCCCGCATCAAGCGCTCGTCACCGGCTCTGCGCGTGGCCGAACCACGCCGCTCGACGTGTCGCCGCCCGAAACCGCCGCGACCCACTTCGCACGCGCATTCGCCGCCCTCCCCCACCACCTTTCCCACGATCCGCGTCCCATAGACGGCTCATGCCCCCTTGAACGCCGATCGGCTCGACCGATCCGCGTTCTAGCCT
>QGUH01000746.1 GCA_003242355.1 Pseudomonadota bacterium | reverse complement strand
GGGGCTCGCGCTTTTCGGGCTCCGGGGTCCTCGGTGTGGGGCCCACGGGCTGCACCGGGCGCAGTTCGCCCGGCGTGGCCCCGAAGCGCGGCGCGGATTGCCCGCGCAGCTCGACGCCGAAGCCACCGCCGTGCGCGAGGTCGCGCTGGGGTCGGAGCGCGCGCTGCTCGTCGCGGTGCCCGTCGAACGCGGAACCATCGCGGTGCTCGCGCGGGTCGAAGAAGCGACGCCCCAGGTGACGTCGCTGTTGCGCTTGCTCGCGCTCTACACGGGCATCGTCGCGCTCGCGCTCCTCGTGCTCGCGCACTTCGCGCTCACGCGCCTCATCGTGCGGCCGCTCGACGCGCTCGCCCGGGCAGCCGAGCGCGTCGCGGGCGGCGCGCGCCGGCTGGTCGTGCCGGAAACCCGCGTTCGTGAGCTGGCCGAGCTCGGTCACAGCTTGCACACGATGACCGAGGCGCTGATCGCCAACGAGGCCGCGCTCCGGCGCAAGATCGACGAAGCCGAAGCGGCCGCGGCGCGCCTGAAAGAGGCGCAGCAACGCCTGGTGAGCTCCGAGCGCCTCGCGTCGGTGGGACGGCTCGCGGCAGGCCTCGCGCACGAGATCGGAAATCCGATCTCCGCGCTCATGGCGATGCAAGACTTGCTGCTCACCTCCGAGCTCTCCGCCGACGAGCAGCGCGACTTCCTCGAGCGCATGCGGCGGGAGACCGATCGGATTCACCGGATCATTCGCGACCTTTTGCAGTTTGCGCGACCGAGCGCGCAACGGGGAACCAGCGAGCGCACCGAGCCAGGCGACGTGGCCGCTGCCGTTTCCGACACGATTGCGCTCGTGTCGCCGCAGAAGGCGCTCGAAAAGGTCGAGCTGTCGCTCGACGTGGAGCAGGACTTGCCGCGCGTCGGGCTGAGTCGCGAACAGCTCGTGCAGGTCACGCTCAACTTGGTGTTGAACGCGGCGGACGCGGTCGCCGAAGTGGCGGCGGGCGGCCGCGTGACGGTGACGGCGCGCGCGCGGGGAGAGAAGGTGGAGCTCGTCGTCGAGGACGACGGACCGGGGGTCGCGCCCGAGATACGGCCCGTGCTGTTCGAGCCGTTCGCCACGACGAAGGAGGTCGGCCGTGGGACCGGGCTGGGGCTCGCGGTGTGCCGCGGGCTCGTGGAGTCCGTGGGCGGCACGATCGCGCTGGACGAGACGTACACGGACGGGGCGCGGTTCGTCGTGACGTTGCCCGCGGTGCCGCCAGAACGCCGATCCGTTGCGTGATTGGCGCCCCGTTTCGCACGGGCGGCACGCGGTGTTTCTCCTCGCGCGGCCGCTTCGTTCGGCGCTGCTTTCGGCAGGGGTCGGCGCGTTTCCGAACCGCTCGTCGCGCCAACGCCCGTCGGCGCGTGCATTTCGACGGGACGACGGTGGCGAAGCGCTCTACGCTCGAGACGCGATGCGGGATCCGGACGTCATCGTCGTGGGTTCGGGCCCGAACGGGCTCGTTGCGGCGACGAAGCTCGCGGAGCGCGGTCTTTCCGTCTTGGTGCTCGAAGCGCACCCGCGGCGGCCCGGAGGCGCGCTCGGCAGCGAAGAGCTCACCCTGCCCGGCTTCGTGCACGACGTGGGCGCGGCGTTCCTGCCCTTGGCGCGCGTGAGCCGCGCCTTTCGCGAGCTCCCCGTCGAGGAGCACGGCGTCCGCTGGCTGAACGCGCCCATCGAGACGACGCACCCGGCGCCGGACGGGTCGAGCGCGTGCATCGCGCGCCTCGAGGTCGCGAGCACGCTGCCGCGCGACTACTTCGGCAACGAACGCGACACCGGCCAGTGGGAGCGCCTCGCGCGCTGGCACGCGACGTTCGAACGCCCGCTGTTCGACGCCATCCTCGCGCCGCTGCCCGCGCTGCGAGCCTGGATGCGCGTGGGCCTCGTGCGGGTGGCCCCGCTCGCGCGGGCGTTTCTCTCGTCGAGCGCGCGGCTCGCGGAGCGGTGGTTCGAGAGCACGGCGGCGCGGCGCGTGCTTCCGAGCCTCGCGCTCCACGGCGATCTCGGTCCGCACGATGTGCTGGGCGGCTCGCTCGCGTACGTGCTCGCGCTCTCGGCGAGCACCGTCGGCTATCCGATCGTGCAGGGGGGCGCCCAGCGGCTGACGGACGCGCTCGTGACGCTGCTGGAGCTACACGGGGGTCACGTGCGGCTCGGTGCGCGCGCGGCGCGCATCGTCGTTCGTGGCGGGCGCGCGCGTGCGGTCGTGCTCGAGGGCGGCGAGGAAATCCCCGCCAAGCACGCGATCGTGGCCGACACCTTTGCGAGCACGCTGCTGCTCGAGCTCCTGCCACACGAGGCGGTTCCGAGCGCGGCGCTCGCGGCAGCGCGCCAGTTTCGCCCCGGGTTCGGCACCTTCAAGGTCGACTGGGCGCTTTCCGGGCCGGTCCCCTGGCGCGACGGAGCGGCACGCAAGAGCGCCACCGTGCACGTCGGAGCGAGCATCGACGAGCTTCTCGCGTTCACGAACGCCGTGCGCGCCGGGCAACTGCCCGAGCAGCCGTACCTCGTCGTCGGCCAACAGAGTTTGATCGATCCGACGCGCGCCCCCGCGGGTGCGCACACGCTCTACGCGTACACCCACGTCCCATCGACCGTGCCCGGCGGTTGGGATGCGGAACGCGCGCGTTTCGCCGACACCATCGAGGATCGTATCGAGGCGTTGGCCCCCGGATTCCGCGCGCTGGTGCTGGAGCGCCACCTGTCCGCCCCTCCCGATCTCGAACGGCGCAACGAGAACCTGGTCGGTGGCGACCTCGGTGGCGGCTCGAGCGTGTGGACGCAGCAGCTCTTCCTGCGCCCGTTCTTCCCGTACTTTCGGTACCGCATGCCCGTGCGCGGCGTGTACCTCTGCTCGAGCTCCACGCATCCCGGGGGCGGCGCCCACGGCATGTGCGGGTACAACCGGGCGCTGCGGGTCTTGGACGACCTCTGAGGGCGGCAGCCGAAATTTTTGGGGGCCGGTGGGCCGCCAAACCCCCCGGGGTGACAGGCCAGGGACCGAGGGCCCAATCCGGGGGAGG
>QGUH01000745.1 GCA_003242355.1 Pseudomonadota bacterium | reverse complement strand
CGTGGGATTTCGTGGTCGGTCGAGGTGGTCGTGTGGCCGGTCAACGCGGCTTTGAAGGGTCTCATCGGGCGCGCGGCCGAGCCGACCGTGGTGGAGTGGCACGTCGAAGCGCCTTCCGCGCGCGTTCGACTCCCGGGGGGCGCTCCCGCGTTCCGTCGCGTGCTCCTGAACCTGGTCGTGAACGCGAAGCAGGGGGACGGAAAGCGTGGCGCACGCCGCGCCCGCGTCGAGGTCTTGCAGCAGGAGTCCACCTTGTGCCTTTCCGTCCAAGACGATGGTCCCGGGTTTCCCAGCGCCCCCGTCCTGGGCGGCTCGTCCAAGCCTTCGGGAACCGGGAGCGGGCTCCGGCTGGTGCGAGCGCTCGCGAGCGCGTCGGGCGGAGAGGTCTCGGTGGCGTGCCGTCAGCCCTGTGGAACCCGCGTGGACCTGAATTTGCCGCTCGTCTGAGCGACGGACGCCGAGTCAACGCGGGCGGCGGGCGCGCCGCGCGGACACGTGGCTCTGCCGATCCGGAACCTCCGAGCACGAGCCGCCGCTCGCCCCTGCAAAAGAACTTGCAGTTCCTGACGCGACCCGCCGTAGGCACTGTGCCGGCGAGCCGCGAGCGAACTCCCTTTCACGCCCGGGCGCTCGGCGGATGTCGGAGTTCGTGTGTCAACCTTACCGAGACTCCTAGCAGGGCCGATCGTGCGCCGTGTCGAGGCGGCGGCGTGCTCGTTCTGGCTGTGTACGAGTGAGCCGGCGACCGTCACCGTCACGCTCTACCCGGGGGTTCGAATGGCGAACAATCCGGGCGCGCCGTTCGCCGCGTCGCCGCCGACCGAGCTTCGGAAGTTCGGAGAGCGGCTGTACCTCGGCGTCGTCACGGTGGAGCTCGGCGGCGCGAACGGCGGCGCCCCGCTCACGCCGGGAGCGATTTACTCGTACGACGTCTCGATAAACGGGCGCACGCTGACCGACGAAGGTCTTTTGGAGGATCAAAACCCGACGGGCCTGCCACGCCGGTTCGCGTTGGGGTACGTCTCCGGGCGACTCCCGTCTTTCGTGACGCCGGCGCCGACCCTCGACGGGCTCCGGATCGCCCACGCGAGTTGCCGGAAATCGAACGGGGACGGTCCGGATGCGTTGGCCTGGCTCGACGACTGGACCGACGAGCATTTCTCCAACCTCGACGGCGAACGGATCCAGCAGCTCTTTCTGACGGGCGACCAGATCTACGCGGACGACGTGGCCGCGTGCCTTTTGCCGATGCTCAACGCCCTCGGGATAGAGCTCCTGGGGCGAGAGGAGCGGGTCGTCGTCGACGGGGTCTCGGACTCGCTCGTGCGGGTGAACGCGACGAGCTTGCCGGCGTTGCGCCGCCGCAAGCTGGTGCGCGACGTGGCGCGGTTTTCGAGCACGGAATGCGACAATCACCTGATCGGTTTCGGGGAGTTTGCGGCCATGTACCTCGCGGCCTGGAGCCCGCACGTGTGGCGCGAGATCCCGGGTGGCGAGGCGTTGCTCGACCAGCTCTTCCGCCCCCTATCGGATGGCGTGCCGCCCGCTCTCTGCGCCCTGCTCACCGACTGGGAGGGCTGCCATGGAGGACGAGAGGGCACGTCGGCGTGGCGCGAGGCGCGCGGCGCAGAGGTTTTGGCGGAACGCGAGCGCGTGATTGCCTGGCGCAACAGCGTCGGGCGGGTCGCTCGACTGCTCGCCAACGTCCCGACCTACATGATTTGGGACGACCACGAAATCACCGACGACTGGAATCTCAATCAGCGCTGGCGCAACCGCGTGTACAGGACGGCGCTCGGTAAGGAGATCGTTCGCAACGGCGCGATGGCGTACGCGCTGTTCCAAGCGTGGGGCAACGATCCGGCGGCGTTCGCGACTCAGGGCCCGAATCGCGACTTTTTGGACGACACCGCGCGCTTCCTCGCGACGGAAGGGCTCGACGACGATGGCCGACGGGAAGGGGCCAACGTCATCGACAGGCTCGACCGAGCGCTCGGGATGGCGAGCGGAGCGCCCAACACACAGGTTCGCTGGCACTACCAGGTGCCCGGGCCGCGGCACCTGGTCGTGGTGCTGGATACGCGGACTCGCCGTAAGTTCACGGGACAGGGAATCGCTCCTCCGGCGTTGATCGACTCTGGAGAGCAGCTTCCGAAATCGCCCTTGGTGGACGGGCGAGAGCTGCTGATCGTGGTGTCGCCTCCACCCGTGATCGGTCCCTTCGTCCTCGAATCGCTGGGGGCGCCGCTCTTCCAGACGGTTGGAGACTTTCTGTACGGAGGCGAGCACGCAGCCATCCGCGCCGAACGGCTCTGTGAGCCCGGCGGCCACGTAACGGGGGTCGAAGGCGCCGACGCCGAGGGCTGGGGCGCGAACGAACCGGCGCGCGAAGAGCTGTTGCAACGACTCGCGGGCTTCCGGCGCGCGATCGTTCTCTCGGGGGACGTGCACTACGCGTACACGATGACGGTCGACGTTTGGATCGGGAACGACCCGAACGGAGCCCGCGTCGTTCAACTCACGTCGAGCCCCGCCAGGAACAACTTCCTCTCCATCGTGGAGGCCGTGTTGCGCCGTCACGCGTTGCTCGAGCGTTACCAAGCCATCGACGTTCCCGAACGCCTCGCGTGGAAGGGCAAAGCGTCGATCGTGTTGCCGGAGGGCGCGCAGATCAAACCCGGGCGCCGTGCGCGCATGCGGCGCGCCCCCGCGCTCGTGCCCGCGGCGGGCTGGCCCGCGGGCACCACGATCGACGAGCCTCCGGACTGGCGCTGGCGGGCACGGCTGGTGCGTGACGAGCGCCCCGAATCGCAGCTTCCCGCGTGGGCTCAGCGGCCGCAGTTGAGCCCGGAGGACGAGCTCGTCGTCGAAAAGCCTGCGACGCACCTCCGCGCGTACCGAGCCATCGCTGCGCGGCATCAGGCCTGCGCGCTCGGTGGAGGGTATCGCCAGCTGCGCCAGATGGTCTTTGCGACCAACGTGGGAGTCTTGGCGCTGAATGGATCTCTTTTTAACAATTCCCCGACCCCACGAAACGGAAATGAACTTGGTATCC
>QGUH01000744.1 GCA_003242355.1 Pseudomonadota bacterium | reverse complement strand
GCGGGGGGAACGCCCGAGCGGCCTCTCGAGGTGGAGTCCGTCGCCGTCATCGAGGTGAAGGCCGCGTCCATCCCGTGTCCTGCGTGTGGGGGACGCCTTCGGGTGCAGAGCCACGAGGCCCCGACGATCGGCGGTGTGCGCTTGCGCGAGGTGCGCGCGCGCTGCACCACGTGCGGCGCCGAGCGCTCGATCTGGTTTCGCCTCGTTCCGCCGCAGCTTCACTGAGTCCCCAATCCAGAACGTGAATCGGCGACGCGCTCGCGTTCGCCCGACGAAAGACACGCGCCTTCCTCTGACGGAGGCCGCGTGCCGACCGCGGCGAACGCCGCGTACCCGCGACGAAGGCCGCGTGTCTTCCCGCGACGAAGGTCGAGTTCCCGCGACGAGGGCGGTGCTGACCGCGGCGAACGCCGTGTACCCGCGACGAAGGCCGCGTGTCTTCCCGCGACGAAGGTCGAGTTCCCGCGACGAAAGCCGCGTCTCCCCGTGACGAAGATCGCGTGCCTACCGCGAACGAGGGCACGTGCCTTGCTCTCTCTAGGGTGAGGCCGTGAGCGGCGATACCGCGCGTTGGCTGACGCCGGTCGGCGCGTTCCCAACGGTTCGTCGCTCTCGTGATGCAGCGAGGGTCGATGGTCGCTTCATCGCCCGCAGGGCGTCACGTGGCCCGACGAGCGTTCGAACATGCCTTTCGCACGCCGAGCCTTTCTCCGTTCCGCGGCCGCGCTCGCCGTGTCTCCCGTGCTGTTCGGCAGTCGCGGCACTGGATCGCTTCCCGGTCGCGACACGCCGTTTCGACACGGGGTGGCAAGCGGTGACCCAGGTCACGACTCCGTTTTGCTCTGGACGCGCATCACGCCGCTCGCTCGCCCGAGCGACATCGAGGTCCACTTCGTGGTGGCGGAAGATCCCGACCTTTCGCGGATCGTCACGGGGGGCGTGGCGTTCGCTCGAAGCCGCGCCGATTTCACGGTCAAGGTCGAAGCCAAAGGTCTCTTGCCCGGGCGAACCTACTATTATCGCTTCGCGGCGCTCGGCCATCGATCGCCGATCGGCCGCACGCGCACGCTGCCGCGAGGGCGGCTCGCGCGCTTGCGGCTCGCCGTGGCGTCCTGCTCGAGCTACCCGCACGGACTGTTCAACGGTTATCGCGCGATCGCGGCGCGCGCCGACCTCGATGCGGTGTTGCACCTCGGCGACTACCTCTACGAGTACGAGAACGGGAGGTTCGGCGACGGCACGGCGCTCGGTCGCGTCCCCGACCCGAACCGGGAGCTCGTGACCCTGGCGGACTATCGACGCCGGCACGCTCAGTACAAGTCCGATCCCGACCTCCAGGAAGCGCACCGCCAGCATCCGTTCATCGCGGTCTGGGACGATCACGAAATCGCGAACAACGCCTATCGGAACGGCGCCGAGAACCACCAACCCTGGTCCGAAGGCAGCTTCCGCGCGCGGCGCACGGCGGCGCTCCGGGCCTATCTCGAGTGGATGCCGGTGCGCGCCACGGGGAGTGGCGGTCGCGTGCGGGCCTACCGCAGCTTCTCGTTCGGTGATCTCGCCGACCTCGTGATGCTCGATACGCGCATCGCAGGCCGCGACGCACCGGTCGACGATCGGTGCGCGGTGCGGCTCGCATCGGAGAAGCGCCACTTGCTCGGTCCGGAACAGGAGCGCTGGCTGTTCCAGCGGCTCCTGCGCTCCGAGCAGCGGGGCGCGCGCTTTCGTCTGATCGGACAACAAGTCCCGTTCGCGCCCTTGCTCGACCCAGCCAACGAGGATGGCTGTCCGCTCGACGTCGACGGCTGGGACGGCTATCCGCAGAGCCGCGAACGGCTCGCGCGCATGCTGCGCGAGCGACACGTCGACAGCGTGCTCGTTCTCACGGGCGACGCGCATTCGTCGTGGGCGAACGACGTGGCCCTCGACCCCTACGACGTTCGCGCGTACGACCCCGAAACGGGGCGGGGGAGTCGCGCCGTCGAGATCGTCACTCCGGGAATCACGTCACCCGGCGTGAGCGATGCGCGGCGGGCCGCGGCCCTCGCCACCGCGTACCGACGCACGCACCCGCACGTGCGCTTCGTCGAGCTCCACCGGCGCGGCTACGTCATCCTCGACGTGACCCACGAACGCGCGCAAGCCGAGTGGTATCACCTCTCCACCGTTCTCGAGCCGAGTGACGAGGAGACGCTCGCGGCCGTGTTCCGTGTCGAGCCCCGCGCCAATCGACTCGCTCCAGGAGCCGACGCATCCCTGCCCGATCCCGAAGCACCGCCCCTCGCGCCGCGGCACGATCCGATGGGCTGAGCTCCCTCTCACGGCTCGCAAGCGCTCCATCTTGCGACGCGCAAGCTCTTGCCATCGTCATGCGCGCGCGCCGTGCGCGCAGCACTCCGGTGCGGTCGGTGTCGTGCTCGCGAGGGCCGTGCGCTCGCCGTGGGTTGACTCCCGTGCGCTGGGTGCGCGTGGACTCCACTGAGCACCTCCCGCGCGCGTCACGAGGACTTCGGCCTCCGATCCGCTCCCTCGGCGGGGATACGATTCGGCCTAGAGCGACGGTCGGGGAACGCCGAGCCCTCGCGTCAGCGTCGCCTGGTGCGGTGGCGGTCGGGGGCCACGCCGCGCCGCTCGGCGCGCTCTCTGCCGCCGCGCAGCTCGATGCTCCCTTCGGGCTCGGGAATGGCCCGCGTGGCATCCTCCCGATGCCAGCCCGTCGAGTTGGGTACGTAGCGCGGGGGCGCGGTCTTCTTCAGTTGGATGGGATTCGGGCGCTGCGTCCGTCGAGTCGCCATGCAAGCGCGGCCTACACGGCGCATGCCAAGAGCGGCGGTGTGCTCTCGAGCTCGCGGACGCGCGGCGCCAAGAGTGGAAGTCCACCGGGAGCGTCGTGCCGAGAGCGACGGCGTACCCTCGAACCCGCCGGGAGCTCGTCAGCACCGCCCCCCGCCGTGGTCACGGCGGGGTTCCGCGCCCGCCGCCCGGCCGCCCGCCCCCCTGGGCGAGGCGACCACCCCCCCCGCCCGGCCCGCCGGGGCCGCTCCGGGCGCCGCCCGG
>QGUH01000743.1 GCA_003242355.1 Pseudomonadota bacterium | reverse complement strand
CGAGCGCGATCTCCCGCGAAAGCTCGTGCGAGAGGCGGAGGCGCTCGTAGTCCTGCGCGAGTTGCTGCGGGTTGCCCGCGAGCAGCTCGTAGGGAAGAAAGCCGCGGTTTGTCGCCGCGATCTGGGTCCCGATCGAGCGGGCGCGATCGTGCACGTCCACGCGCGTGGTCGTCGCGAGCGGCGGCGAGGGCGACGGGCCGATGGGGAACGCCTGAACCGTTCGGTCCGTGGCTGCTTTGCCGAAGTCGCTTTCGGGAGGCGAGCCGACCGGAGCGACCCCAGGCGACGAGCCCGGAGGAAAGGGGGCGGAGCCTGGCGGCGGCAGCGGCGATCCGTACGGAGCCGGCGGCGGGATGGGGATCCCGGATTCGTCGTCGAAGCGCGCGCGCGTGCTGCCGAGCGCGATGTCGTCACCGTGACGGAGGATCTGCTCGCCGTTGACGCGCTCGCCGTTGACGTACGTCCCGTTCAAGCTGCCGAGGTCCCGCAAGACGAAATGGTTGCCTCGGCGCTCGATGACGCAGTGCTCTTTGGAGACGATCTTGTCGAGCAACTGCAGGCTGTTGCTCGGATGGCGCCCGAGTGAGTTGTGGTCGCGCAGCTGGACGACCTGCTGGCCTTCGGGAGTCGAAAGCACGATGCGCGCCATGCGAGGGGCAGGGTACCGTTCGGGGCCCGGGGCAGCAAGGGACCCGAAGCGCCTCTTCTGCGAACAGAAACCGGTTTCTGGTATCCTGTGTAGGCGTGGAGCGCCTTCTTCTCGCCATCGATCAGGGGACGACGGGTTCGACCGCGCTCGTAATGAGCCAATCCGGCGCGACGCTTGCGCGCGCGAACGTCGAGTTCCCGCAGCATTTTCCATCACCAGGCTGGGTCGAGCACGAGCCCGAAGAAATTTGGGACAGCGTGCTGCGCGCGATTGCCGAAGCGCTCCGTCAGGCGAGCGTCCGCGGGCCGGAGCTCGCGGCCATCGGCATCACCAACCAGCGGGAAACCACGCTCCTTTGGGAGCGGCAGACGGATCGTCCGATTCACCGGGCGCTGGTCTGGCAAGATCGGCGGACGGCCCCCTTGTGCGACACGCTCCGGGAGCAGGGGCACGAGGCGACCGTCCGCGAGCGCGCCGGGCTGGTCCTCGATCCTTACTTTTCCGGAACCAAGCTCGCCTGGCTGCTCGAGAACGTGGCGGGCGCGCGGCAACGCGCCGAACGGGGTGAGCTCGCGTTCGGCACGGTGGACTCGTACCTCGTCTGGCGGCTCGCCGGCGGGGCTCGCGGCAGCGCACCCCACGTCACGGACGTGACCAACGCGTCGCGCACGCTGCTCATGCACCTTGCCAGCCGCAGGTGGGACCCGACGCTCTGTGCGCTCCTGGGGGTGCCGCTCGCCGTCCTGCCCGAAATCGTCCCCAGCGCGGGCACGGTCGCCCGGACGAACGGTGTCCCCGGCCTCCCCGACGGGATTCCCATCGCCGGCATCGCGGGGGATCAGCACGCCGCCTTGTTCGGGCAGGCGTGTTTCGACGTGGGAGACGGCAAGCTCACCTACGGCACGGGCGCGTTCTTGCTCGTCAACACCGGAGCGCAGCCGGTGCCCAGCAAGTTCGGGCTCCTAAGTACCCTCGCCTGGCAAATCGGCGACGAGCCGACCTACGCCCTCGAGGGCAGCTGTTTCATCGCCGGAGCCGCGGTGCAGTGGCTCCGGGACGGCCTCGGAATCCTCCAAAGCGCCTCGGAGGTCGAGGCGCTCGCCCGATCCGTGCCTTCGTCCGAGGGGCTCGTGTTCGTTCCCGCGCTTTCGGGGCTCGGTGCTCCCTACTGGGATGCGGGCGCCCGGGGGCTGATTTGGGGGATCACGCGGGGAACCACGCGCGCCCACCTCGCGCGCGCGACGTTGGAGGCCATCGCGTTTCAATGCACGGACCTGGTGCGCTCGATGAGTGAGGATCTGGGTCGGCCGATAGGTAAGTTGCGTGTGGACGGGGGTGCGGCAGCCAACGACCTTCTCCTCGAGCTGCAAGCGGATCTTGCCGGTGTCGCGGTCGAGCGGCCGAACGAGCTCGAATCCACGGCCCGGGGCGCGGCCATGCTCGCCGGGGTTGGCGTGGGGGTGTTTCGGAACGGGCGCGACGCCGCGAAAATGGTCAAGATTGAGAAGACGTTCGAGGTCGGAATGGACGATCTGGAGCGCCAGCGCCGCTTGACTGCTTGGGCGCACGCCGTGCGTCGCGCGCGAAGCGCCTTATGAGGAGATATTGATGGCTGAGTCGGAGAAGGGCAGCAGCTCGGGGGCGGGGGGCCAACCGATGCGCGACGTCCCGGTCGACTGGGAAGCGCTCGAAGATGCCTTCGAGAACAACGCGCCCGAGGTACACAGCTACTTGCACGTGGTGACGGGTGAGGTGCTGCGCGTCGTCGACGGGATCGCCGATCCCGAGATGCATGCGCGCATCGCGTCGGACCCGAGCTACATGGGCGTCGAGCCGGTGAGCTCGCGCGAGCAATACCGTTGGATGGAGCGGTTCATCCCGATGGTCGACGATCCGCAGCTGCGCGAGCAGCTCGCCGCGGCGATCGACGGCAAGGGAGCTTTCCGGCGTTTCAAAGACGTGCTGATGGGGCACGCCGCGGAGCGCGAGCGCTGGTTTGCGTTCCGCAGCGAGCGGCTCCGCGTGTTCATGGAAGCGTGGCTCACGGCGCACGGCTTGCGTTCGGTGCCGCGCCCGACGTGGACGCCGGATGCGGCGGCGACGCGCGAGCCGCTCACGGTTTCGCAAGAGCAACTCTCGCTGCGGCGCAGCCGGAGCGCGGAAGCGCTGCGCAAACAACTCCGGGATCTGGCCGACACGTTGGGCGCGCGCGATCTCGAGAAAGTGACGGCGTTCGCGGAGTTCGTGAAGGCGCGTCGCGCCGCCCGCGCGTTCGCGCATCGGCACGAGCCCCCGCCGCACGCGGCCGAGAACGAGCACGAAGAGTCCACGCACGCATCACCGCCGGCCGGGCATATCGCAGCGCGCCGCGCCGAGACGGCTCAGGACCCGCCGCCACGGCGCGCCGACGA
>QGUH01000742.1 GCA_003242355.1 Pseudomonadota bacterium | reverse complement strand
CGGTGGACGAGAAGAAGCTGTCCGCTGCGGTCAAGTACTGGAACGCCGTCGATGTCGCGAGCGAGTACTGGCTCGACGCGCTGTTCGAGGAGTCCTGGGCCTTCTACATGGCGGGTCGCTACCCGGAGGCGCTCGGCAACATCCACACCATTCAGTCGCCCTACTTCCCGAAGGCGTTCTATCCCGAGGCCGACATCCTCAAGGCCGTCGTCTACTTCTTCAACTGCAACTACGACGCCGCCGTCATCACCGTCGCTCGCTTCAACAAGCGGAACACCCCGATCAAGGAAGAGCTGGAGAAGGTCCTCGCCAAGTACTCGGGGGAGAATCAGGAGGAGAGCTTCTTCAAGTTCTTGCTCCAAGTCCGCGATGGAAGCGCCAACCTCGATCCCCGGATCCGGCCCATCGTGGAGGCGGCGCTCAGCGATCGTCAGCTGCTGCGCAACATCGACTACGTCAAGCTCCTGGAAGAGGAGGAAGCGCGGTTCCGCAAGGCGCCGCCGAGCTTCCAGAGCTCCGGCGTTGGCCAGCAAGTGGGCGACTCGTTGAAGCTCGCCCGTGATCTCGCGGTGCGACAGGCAGGAGAGCTCGCGCTCTCGCGCTATCGCCGCAACGTCGAGGAACTGAACGAGCACATGCGAAACGGCGAGAAGATCTTGATCGACATCACCGCCGCTCAACGCAACATCATCGATCAGAAGCTCACCACTGATCGTGTCACCCAGGCCGAAGCCAAGATTTTCGGCGTGGTCAAGCCCGACTCGGAGCACATTCTGTGGCCGTTCGACGGCGAGTATTGGCGAGACGAGCTCGGATTCTATCGGCAGGTCGTCGAATCTGCTTGTGGTGGGAGGTAATTCGGTAATGAAGCCCAATCGAGCAATCAGCGTGCTCGCCGCCCTTGCGAGCGTGGCTCTCACCGTCGGCTCCGCGCTCGGCGCCGCCGAGGCCAAGCACTCAGACCTGAGCGTGGAGTGCATCGGCCCCGAAGCTCCCAAGGCACTGACGACCTGTCCCGGCGGTCCTGGTTTCGAGATCAATCGAAACAAGGGGGTGGCGTTCAAGAGCGCGCCGCCTCCGCGGGAGGCGAAGAAGCGCCAGGACAACGTCGCTCCGGTGAACCCGGAGGAGCTCAAGAAGTACGCCGAGCGCGACACGCGCAAGACGCGGCTTCAGGCGCGGGCCCGGCAGCTCCTCATCACCGAGATTCAGGGGCTCGAGCGCCTCTACGCTCGAACCAAGAAGAACTCGCCCGACCGACCGCAGCTCACGCGGCGTCTCGCAGAGGCTTACGTCGAGCTCGAGTCGGCCGCGCAGCGCGACAAGATCGCTGCGGACATCAAGGCGCAGGACTCGAAGAAGGATCGTAGTGCGGCGGCCAAGTTCCGCGCCGAGGCAGCGGCTGCCGAGAAGATCGTCAAGGCGGCCCGCCAGAAGGCGATCTCGTACTACACCAAGATGAAGAACGAGTACCCCACGTACTCGAAGATCGACGAAGTCCTCTATTACCTGGCGTACGAGTACGAGCAGGCGGGTGACTACGACAACGCGCGGCCGGTCTACTTCGAGCTGATCCAGAAGGCGCCGAAGTCGCCCTACATCCCGAATGCCTATCTGGCGTTCGGTGAGTTGTTCTTCCAGGAAGCTCAGGGCGATCCCTCGAAGTGGGATCTCGCTGCGGCGGCGTATCAGGAAGTCATCAAGTATCCGCCGCCCAACAACAAGATCTACGGCTACGCCCGCTACAAGCTGGGCTACGTCCACTGGAACAAGGGCGAGTACGCGAAGGCCCTGAACGAGTTCAAGAAGGTCATCGAGTACGGCGATACCTACAAGGACATCCCGAACGCCACGCACCTGGCCAAGGCGGCGCGTCGCGACCTGATCCCCGTGTACGCGGTGAGCGGGAACCCGGACAAGGCGTACAACTTCTTCCGCCCGCTGGCCGGAGACCAGGGCGGCGATCAGACCAAGACGATCGAGATGCTCAACGAGCTCGGGCTCGCGTATCTCGATACCGGTCACTACCGCGAGGCGATCACGCTGTACCGCGACCTGATGTCGCGGGATAGCGGAAGTCGTACCTGCTTCTACCAGGGGCAGATCTCCCAGGCGACGCAGGCCATCTACTCCGGCGACAAGGAAGCGATCCGCAAGGAGCTCGACCAGCAGCTCCGCGTGCGCAACGACTTCATCAAGGCGGGCCACCCGGAGAAGGACAAGCTCGAGTGCTCGAACAAGACTGCGGAGCTGCTCGCCGAAACGGCGATGAGCTGGCACCTCGAGGCGGTCGGCTCGGGTGGCGTGCGCGGTACCGGCGACAAGAAGACGATGGACCTCGCCGCGTACCTTTACAAGAAGGTCACGGAGAACTTCACGGCGGAGGACTTCGCCAAGTTCCAGTTCCCCCGCATCGTGAAGGAGGACTGGCCGACCATGTACAAGATCCGCTACGCCATGGCGGATCTGCTCTACTTCCAGCAGCGCTGGGAGGAGTGTGGGCCGGCGTTCGACGCCGTGGTTGCGGAGAACCCGCAGGCGGCCGAAGCGGCCGAAGCCGCGTACGCCTCGGTGCTCTGCTACCAGAAGATGTACGACCAGATGTACAAGGGCGAGGCCGACCGCAAGGGCAAAGGTCTCGGCCCCACCGGCGACGAGAAGGATCGTCAGGTCAAGAAGGGTGAGTGGGAGAAGTTCAAGCCGAAGCCCCTCACCGAGATGCAGAAAGGCATGCTGACGGCCTTCAACCGGTACGTCTGCTACATCAAGCCGCCGAAGGGCGACAAGGAGGCGGAGGAGCAGTACGTCGAGGTCAAGTACGCGCGCGCGCGCACGTACTTCGAGGCTCAGCACTGGGGTGAGGCGGCGCTGGCGTTCCGCGACGTGGCGATCAACCACGCCGACAAGGACGCGGGCATCTTCGCTGCGCAGCTCTCCCTCGCCACGGTCACCGGGCCCGGCTCCCGAGCGGAACCGCCGCGCCCGAAGGCTTCGACGGGGAGGGCGAGGACGGCCCGGGGTTTCCCGCACTGTACGTCAAGGGTCCGAAGGTTGACGACACAAAA
>QGUH01000741.1 GCA_003242355.1 Pseudomonadota bacterium | reverse complement strand
TTCGTCGCAACCTTAAATTTTTAAAAGTGGCAATTGAAAAGAGGGGTGCCGAACTCGCGCGAACAAAGGTAGGGTGCGCGCCGTGAAGTTCCCCTCGCAGTGGGTCGTACGCTGGGCGTGGGCGATCATCGCCACGTTCATCGTCGGTTCGCTTCTGTTCCTGATCCCGCTCCGGAAGATCGAAATCGATCCGGAGATCAAGAACCAACTGCCGCCGGACATGCCGGCGCAGCTGAACATCGCCGCGATCGAGAAGAAGTTCGGCGGCTCCGAGCTCGTCATGATCGTGGTCGAGGCGGCCGACGTTCTCGCCCCCTCGACGCTGAAGCGAATCCAGAAGCTGTCGGAAGAGCTCGCCAAGGTTCCGACCGTCGATCGCGTGATGAGCCCGTTCACGCTGACGGACGTCCAGGGAACGCCCGACGGCATGATGTCGGTCGAGCCGGCGATACCCAGCATCCCGGAGACGGACGCCGACCGCGCCGCCCTCAAGGAGCGACTCGAGAAGAATCCCATCGTCTACGGCAACGTGGTCGCGCGCGACTTCAAGGCTGCGACGATCATCGGGCTGCTCTCCGCCGACGCGAAGGACAGCGAGACCGTGGCCGCCGTGCAGCGGGTGATCGATGCCGCGCCTGGCCCGGAGACGGTCCGCGTGGGCGGCATGCCGGACGTGCGGCAGCGCGTGAGTGACGACATCCGCAGCGATATCCGCCGCTTCGCTCCGGCGGGCATCGTCGTGATCCTCGCCTTCTTGCTGTTCTCGCTCCGACAGCTCCGCGGGGTGGTGATCCCGTTCACCGTCCAGGTGCTCGCGATCATCGTGGCGATGGGCCTCATTCCCCTGTTCGGGTGGAAGATGCAGATGGTGACGGTCACGCTCCCGGTGATCCTGCTCGCCCTCGGCAACGACCACACGATTCACCTCGTGGCTCGCTACCAGGAGGAGAATCTCCCGACGGAGAAGGCGAGCGGAGCCGAGATCGCGGTTCGCGTGCTGCGCGAGCTCGGCTTTCCCGTGATCACGGCGGGCATCACGACCGTCGCGGGCTTCCTCTGCCTCTTGTCGCACATCGTGATCCCGGCACGGCAGCTCGGCGTGCTCGCCGCCTTCGGCATCGCCTTCGCGGTGGTCGCCTCGCTCTCGTTCGCGCCAGCGGTGCTCGCGAAGATGCGGCGCGCCAAGCCGCTGCCGAACCTCGTCAACGCGGACAAGGCGCCGTTCCTCGAGCGGCTGCTTCAGCACAACGCGCGGTTCGTGCTCCGGAACAAGCGGCTCGTGGTGGGCGGAACGCTGCTCCTCACGCTGCTCGCGGCGGCGGGCATCCCGTTCCTGACGGTCGATACCAACCCCATCAACTACTACCCGTCCACGGCGCCGGTCGCGGAGACGGCCCACACCATCAACAAGTACTTCGGCGGCTCGACGGAGATCTCCGTCATGGTCGAGGGGGACATTCAGGACCCGACCGTGATGAAGAAGATCGACGCGCTCGATCGAGAGCTCCGCAAGCTGCCGCAGGTCGGCTTCACCAGCTCGATCGCGCAGGTCGTCCGCACCATGAACCGCGCCATCTCGGACGGGAAGGCCGAGGCGGACGTCATCCCGGACACGCGCGAAGCGATCTCCCAGCTCTTCCTGCTCTACAACATGGGTGGCAACCCGCAGGACTTCGAGCGGCTGGTGGACTTCGACTATCGCCACGCGCTCGTCACGGCGCGCGTGAACAGCCTCTCGACGAGCGACATCGCCGCCGTCGTCAACCACATCCGCGAGTACACGGCGCGCGAGATGGGAGACCTGAAGGTCACGGTGGGTGGCTTCGGAGCGGTGTTCGCGGACCTCGTGGGCGCCATCGTGGACGGGCAGGTCGCCTCGCTCGCCACCTCGTTCCTCGTCGTGATGCTCCTGAACGCCTTCGGCTTCCGATCGCTCCGGGCCGGCATCTGGTCGATGCTCCCGCTCGCCCTCGCCGTTCCGGCGTTGTTCGGGCTGATGGGGACGTTCGGGATCGAGCTCAACGTCGTGACGGCGATGCTTTCGTCGATCATGATCGGCTGCGGCACCGATTACACGGTGCACTTCCTGTGGCGTTACCGCGACGAACGCCGCGAAGGTTACGGCGCCGAGGAAGCGTCGTACCGCGCCCTCAACACCGTCGGTCGCGGCGTCGTCTACAACGGCATCTCGGTGATTTTGGGCTTCGCGGTGCTCGGGCTCTCCAACTTCACGCCCGTCCGCTACTTCGGCTTCCTGGTCGTGGTGAGCGTCGCCGCCTGCGTGCTCGCTGCGATCCAGCTCATGCCCGCGCTCGTCGCGTGGCTAGATCCTCGCTTTGCGCGCCCGCGCCTCGCGCCCCAACCCTCGATGGCTGCGCCGCGGCCCGCGAGCGTGAACACCGAGGTGTGACTCGGCGGCTTCGAACTTCGCCTGTTCAGGAAGGAATTCGGTACTGACTCGTGACCCCAGTGGTCGCCGGGGCCTTCCCGGTGACCGACCCAGGTGATCGCCATGAACAGCATGCTCTCGAGAATGGGCCTCATGTACCGGGTGCTCCGGCGCGCGCACGGCGTCTACGTCGTGCCCCTCTTCCTGGCGATGCTCTTCGCCTTGTTGCGCACGCTGGTCGCCATCGGGATGGCGCTCGATCACGTCTTCTTCCCCAAGCTCCGGAAGACGCGCGTGACCCGACCGATCGTGCTCGTGGGCAATCCACGAACCGGCACGACGTTCCTCCAGCGCTTCCTGGCCGACAACGGGTTCGGCTCGGGGATGGAGCTCTTTTTGATGCTCTATCCGTCCCTCACCCTGCAGAAGATCCTACGGCCCCTGCTCCCGCTGCTCGAGAAGCTGAGCCCGGCGCGCTTCCACTCGACGGAGGCCCACGAGACGAGCCTCTCGTCGGTCGAGACGGACGACGTCGCCGTGCTTTTCCGGTACCTCGACGGCCTCTTCCTCTACGGCTTCTTCCTCTCGTGGGACGACGAGGACCACGTGCCGATGATGGACCCGGCCGTGCGCGACACGTCGGAGCGCGACTTCGCGTGGCTCGACAAGCTCTGGAC
>QGUH01000740.1 GCA_003242355.1 Pseudomonadota bacterium | reverse complement strand
ACGACACCGCCCTCGGCGCCGCCCGCGCGGGCATCGAGGCGAGCTTCGATCGAGCGCTGAGCCAGCTGTGGGTCGCCTACCACCCCATCGTCGACGTGCGCGCCCGCAAGGTCTACGGCTACGAGGCCTTGCTCCGCACGACGGAGCCGTCCCTGCCGCACCCGGGCGCCGTGCTCGATGCAGCGGCGCGACTCGGCCGGGTCGAGGAGCTCGGGCGACTGATCCGCGCGCGGGCCGCCGAGCCCATGCGCCATGCGACCGACCGCGGCAAGCTCTTCGTCAACCTGCACGTGACGGACCTTTTGGACCCCGTCCTGCTTTCCGAGGAATCGCCGCTCACGGCCATCGCCGAGCGGGTGGTGCTGGAGATCACCGAGCGTTCGTCGCTGGACGAGGTCAAGGACGTCCGGGCGCGCGTGGCGGCCCTCCGGGAGCTCGGCTTCAGCATCGCCGTGGACGACCTCGGAGCGGGCTATGCGGGGCTGACGAGCTTCACCCTCCTCGAGCCGGAGATCGTGAAACTCGACATGAGCCTGGTTCGTGACGTACACCAGAACTCGACCAAACAAAAGGTCGTGCGGTCGATGACGGCGCTCGCGAAAGACATGGGCGTGATCGTGGTCGGCGAGGGCGTCGAAAACCCCGCCGAACGCGACACCCTCACCGATCTCGGGTGCGACCTCCTGCAGGGTTTCTTGTTCGCCCGCCCGGGCCGCCCCTTTCCCGAGGTGACCTGGTGAAGGAGGTCATGACGTCGAGGCCTCCCGAGGTGGAGCCCAAGGCGTGGCTGCCTGGAGAGCCTCACCCTGCGGGGGCCGCGCCAGCCGATCGGCCACGCCCTCCCCTGCCCAGCCTTCCGGAGCCCGAGTTCGACGACGAGCCGCGCACCACCGAGATCAACCTACGCCTGTCGGATTTCAGCGGCCCTCAGTCGCCCGCGCTCGCTCAGCGCGCGCTCCTCATCCGCATGGACGGGGTGCACGCCGGGCTCGTGGTCGCGATCGAGTCGTTTCCGTTCACGATTGGTCGTCACGCGACGAACGCGCTGCGCATCGACGAAGAGAGCATCAGCCGCTTCCACGCCCGGCTCGTTCGCGAGGACGGCGCGTATTACGTCGAGGATCTCGGCTCCCGCAACGGAACCTTCGTCGCGGGAGAGCGCGTCACGCGCCGACGCGTGGAGCACGGGACCTGGCTCGGTTTCGGTGCGCAAGCCTCGTTCCGGTTCACGCTGACCGACGCCCGCGAAGAGCGGCTGTTCCGCAAGCTCTACGAGTCGAGCACCCGCGACGCGCTCACCGGCGCCTACAACCGCCTCCACTTCGACGAACGCCTGCGCGCGGAGATTGCGTTCGCAGCGCGCCACTCCTCGGAGGCGTCGCTCGTCCTGCTCGACATCGACCATTTCAAGCGCATCAACGACACCTACGGCCACCCCGCCGGGGACCTGGTTCTGAGCGAGGTCGCGCGGCTTTCGATGCGCTCGCTGCGCACCGAGGACGTGTTCGCCCGTTTCGGCGGGGAGGAGTTCGCGGTCATCCTGCGCGGCATCGCGCTCGCGGGGGCTCGAAAGCTCGGCGAGCGCCTGCGCATCGCCATCGAGAGCACGCCCTTCGTGGCGGGGAATGAGCGGATTCACGTAACGCTGAGCGCAGGGTGCGCCTCGCTCGCGTGCTGTACGCATCCGAGCCCCGAAGAGCTCGTCCGTATCGCCGACCGGCGCCTGTACCTGGCCAAGGAGCGGGGCCGCAACCAGGTCGTCGCCGACGGCTAGCCCACGGCGTGGGCGCAGGCCCGCGCGGGGTCCCGCACGGAAAGCGTTCCCCGCGCGCCCGGAGTTTGCTACGAGGGGTGCGAACTTGGAGGAAAGCGTGCCCATCGAGCTCGAGGTGCTGAAGAACGAACGCGACAGGCTCAAGGAGGCCTTGCGCGAGATCGAAGCCGACCTGCGCAAGCTGGAAGCGGACGTGAAAGCCCTGCGGCAGCGCGAGATACAGACCAAGCGCGAGATCGAGGCACTGACGACACTCGTCGAGCTCAAGGAAGGGCGGGAGAAGGCCTAGCCCGCCCGCCAGGCGCGGGCCCTTCTCGGCGCGACGCCCGTCGTGCTGCGACTCGCGATGGTGGCGATCGCCGCTCCGGACTCAGAGCTTCGTCTCGCCGAGCTCCAAGATGCGGTCGAACTCGGCAGGCGTCACGGGCACGACACTGAGCCGTGAGCGCCGCAGGAGCGCCATCTGCGACAGTTTCGGCTCGGCCTTGATTTGCGAAAGCCCGACCGGCTTTTTCAACCGCTTCACGGGCGCGACGTCGACCACCGACCAATCCTCGCCGGGGGCCGTCGGATCCGGATAGGCTTCGCGCACCACGCGCGCAATCCCGACGACTTCCTTGCCCTCGTTCGAGTGGTAGAAGAGCACGAGATCGCCCTTCTTCATCGCGCGTAGGTTGTTGCGCGCCTCGAAATTGCGGACGCCATCCCAAATGGTGCGCTTGTCCTGCAAAAGCTGGTCGAAGGAGTACTTGTACGGCTCGCTCTTCGCGAGCCAGTGAGCCGTCGCCATGAGGGCGACGGTATCACGCCGCCCTCGGCATCAATCCCAATCCCGATCGACCACGTCCAAGACCACGGGGCAGTGGTCGCTCAGGCGGTGGTACGCATCCGGGAGCGCGTCGCCGACGAAACAGCCGAGCTCGCGGCAAAGCCCCTCGACGGACACCCGCGCGTTTCGCGCCTCGCGCATGGTGCTCGTGGTGATGGCGAAGTCGAGGAGGGCCCCGCGCCCGTCGTAGTAGTGCGAGCAGGCGGGCTCGGCCGGCGGCAGCACGAAACCAGGCACGGACCGGGCGAGCTTTTCCCGCTCGCCCGCGGCGTCGAGCGCGGGCGAGCAGCTCCGGCAGCCCATGGCGTTGAAGTCGCCGAGCACGACGATGTCGTCGTCCTTGCGGGCCGTGCCGACGCGGGCGCGAACGCTCGCGAACGCTTCCCCCGACTTTTGCCGGAGCGGGAGGCCCCGCGGGCCGGGCCCGCCCTTGGGGGGAACCCCGACACCCCCACCGCCAAGGCCCTGTT
>QGUH01000739.1 GCA_003242355.1 Pseudomonadota bacterium | reverse complement strand
TGGTCAGCGTCGTGGCCACGCCGCGCACGGTGCCCTCGCTCGCTTCCATCCTTTGGTTGGTGGGAAGGGAACCCCCGGAGATTTCGGCAACCCGCTCCGGATCGATTCCCGAAGGGGACCGGGAGGGCGACCAGCCGGTTGCCGGCGACGGCCGCTCGCGGGTGCTCGCCGAGCTGCGCCGAAGAATGGCCGCGATCCTCGGCCGCCCTGCCCCAGCGGCGCCCCCGCGCGCCGAGCCCAGCGAGACGCGCCTGCCGTTCAGGCGTGAGGAGCGCACGTCGGGGCTCATGTACCGTCGCCTCGAGCGCCTGGCGCCGTCGCACCACGTCGGGCGCATGCCGGTCGATGCCGCGGCCGCGGCGCGCGCAGAAATCCTCGCGCTGCTCGCGCTCGACCCCACGCTTTCCTCGCGCCGCTTCGACCGAGCGCTCTTTCTCGACACCGAAACGACGGGCCTCGGTGGCGCGGGGGTTCTGCCCTTCCTCGTCGGCATGTGCTGGTTCGACGACGCGGGGCGTCCCCATCTCGAGCAGCTTCTCGTGCGCCGTCCGGTCGACGAGCCCGCGATGCTCGAGCGGGTGCGTGAATGCGTCGAGAGCGCGGACGTGATCGTCACGTACAACGGAAAGACGTTCGACTGGCCGCTCTTGTCAACGCGTTGCGTCATGAACCGCATCCCGCAGCTGCCCGAGCGTCCGCACCTCGATTTGCTCCACGTGGCCCGGCGTCTGCATCGCGCGCGGCTCGGGGCCTGCCGCCTCGTCTCCCTCGAAAGCGCCGTGCTCGGCTTCGAGCGCGGTCCCGATGTCGAGGGCAAGGACGTGGCCGCGCGCTACGCGCATTTCCTCCGCACGGGCGACGAAGGCGCGCTCGAAGCGGTGGTTGCTCACAACGCCTGGGACGTCGTGAGCATGGCCGCGCTCGTCGGCCTCTACGGCGAGCCGCTCGAGCTTCTTCCCCCCGAAGATCTCGTCGGCATGGCACGAACCTTCCGCCGCGCGGGAGCGCTCGATCGGGCCGACGAAGTCGCCGAAGCGGCGCTCGCTCGCGGCGGCGGCGTCGGAGCGCGTCGCGTTCGCGCCGAGATCGCCAAGGCGCGGGGCGACAAGGCGCGCGCTCTCTCCGACCTCGAGGTCCTCGTCGAAGAGGTCGACGATCCGGCGTTGCGCCTCGAGCTCGCCAAGCTCTACGAACACTTCGTCAAGGAGCCGCTGCGCGCCCTCGCCCTGGTCGAGCGCGGCACGGCCGAGCCAGAGCTCGCCCGAGAACGCCGTCGTGCTCGCCTCGAGCGCAAGGCGCGCAACCGGCATTCCTAGAACGCCGGTCGGCCCCGCCTCGAGCGCAAGGCGCGCAACCGGCATTCCTAGAACGCCGGTCGGCCCCGCGGCGCATCCGTTGCAATCGCTCTTGGCCGAGGGCGCCGCGGCACGCTACGAGTTACGGCCCCCTCCGGGGCGAGACGAAATCCATGGCCTACGACCATCGCACCATCGAGCCGCGCTGGCAGCACTATTGGGAAGAGCACGCGACCTTCAAAGCCGTGCGGCGACCCGGCCGCCCGAAGTACTACGTGCTCGACATGTTCCCGTACCCGTCGGGGTCGGGGCTGCACGTCGGGCATCCGGAGGGCTACACGGCCACCGACATCGTGGCGCGCTACAAGCGCATGCGCGGCTTCGACGTGTTGCACCCGATGGGTTGGGACGCGTTCGGGCTCCCTGCCGAGCAGCACGCCATCGCCACGGGCGAGCACCCGCGCAAGACCACCACCGAGAACATCGGCGTCTTCCGCCGGCAGCTCAAGTCGCTCGGCTTCGCGTACGACTGGTCGCGCGAGATCGACACGACCGATCCCGAGTACGTGCGCTGGACGCAATGGATTTTCCTCCGCCTGTTCGAGCGCGGCCTCGCGTTCCAGTCCGAAATCCCGGTGAACTGGTGCCCCGCGCTCGGCACCGTGCTCGCCAACGAAGAAGTCATCGACGGGCGGAGCGAGCGCGGCAACCACCCGGTCGTGCGCCTGCCGCTCCGGCAATGGCAGCTGCGCATCACCGCGTATGCCGAGCGGCTCGCCGCCGACCTCGAAGGGCTCGATTGGCCGGAAACGCGTGAAAAGCAACGCGACTGGATCGGGCGCAGCGAGGGCGCCGAGGTCGACTTCCCGATCGTCGGCCGCCCCGAAAAGCTCACGGTCTTCACCACGCGCCCCGACACGCTTTACGGCGCGACGTACATGGTGATCGCGCCCGATCACAAGCTCACGCGCTCGCTCGCGACCCCCGAGCGGCGCGAAGAGGTCGAGGCGTACATCGCCGCGGCCGCGCGCAAGAGCGATCTCGAGCGCACCGCGCTCGGGCGCGAGAAGACCGGCGTGTTCACGGGCGCCTACGCCAAAAATCCCCTGAACGGCGCCACCATCCCCATCTACACCGCCGACTACGTGCTCGGCGCCTACGGCACCGGCGCCATCATGGCCGTGCCGGCACACGACACGCGCGACTTCGAGTTCGCGAAGAAGTTCGGCCTGCCCATCGTCGAGGTGGTGAGCCCCGACGGGCAGCTGCACGAAACGCTCGACGCGCCCTACGTCGAAGACGGCATCGCCGTTCGCTCGGGCCCCTTCGACGGCCAGGCGACGGCCGTGATGAAGCAATCCATCGTCGAGCACCTCGAGCGCGAGGGCATCGGCCGCAGAAAGGTGCAATACAAGCTCCGCGACTGGGTGTTCTCGCGGCAGCGCTACTGGGGCGAGCCGATTCCGATCTACTTCCCGGTGCGTACGAGCGGCGATCCGCGCAAAGGCGATCCGTACGAGATCGACTACTCGAAGCCCATTCCGCTCGAGGATTCCGAGCTGCCGCTCACGTTGCCCGAGCTCGACGACTACCGCCCCGGCGATCCGCAAGGGCCGCTCGCCCGAGCCCTCGAGTGGCGGTTTTTCCAGAAGAACGGCCAGTGGTACGCGCGCGAGACCCACACCATGCCGCAGTGGGCGGGGTCGTGCTGGTACTACCTGCGCTACCTCGATCCCCAGAACGAGGAGCGCATCTTCGACCCCAAAGCGGACGACGACTGGAA
>QGUH01000738.1 GCA_003242355.1 Pseudomonadota bacterium | reverse complement strand
ATCGCGATCGGATTGTCGAGCTCGATCGGCGTTTCGTCTGGCACCCGTACACGCCGATGGGGCCGTACCTCGAAGGCGCCGAGCCACTCGTGATCGAGCGAGCATCCGGCGCGCGCTTGTACGACGCGAACGGCAAGAGCTACATCGACGCGAACTCGTCGTGGTGGTGCGCCGTCCTCGGGCACGATCATCCGCGCCTCGTCGCGGCTGTCTCGGAGCAACTCCGGCGCATGCCGCACGTGCCGCTCGCGGGCATCACGCACGCCCCTGCCGCAGAGCTCGCGGCCGAGCTCGTCGCGCGGGCGCCGTCGGGCCTTTCGCGCGTGTTCTACAGCGACAACGGCTCCACCGCCGTGGAAGTCGCCATGAAGCTGTGCCTGCAGTACTGGCACCAGAACGGGCGCCCCGAGCGGACGCGCTTCGTCGCGTTGGAGGGCGCGTTCCACGGCGAGACGCTGGGGGTGACGGCGCTCGGCGGCGTGGAGACGTTTCGGCGGCCGTTCGCATCGGTCGTGCTCGACTGCATCCACGTGCCGTCGGAGCCCGACGGATACGAGCGCGCGTTCGCCGCGCTCGAGCGCGCGCTTGCCGGGGCCGCGGACACCATCGCGGCCGTCGTGCTCGAACCGGTGGTTCAGGGAGCGGCCGGCATGCGCATGTACGATCCCGCGTTGCTCCGGGCCGCGCGCGAGCTCACGCGGCGTCACGACCTTTTTCTCGTGGTCGACGAGGTGTTCACGGGGCTCGGGCGCACCGGGCCGTTTTGGGCCGTCGAGCACGCGGCCGTTGCGCCCGACGTGCTCTGCACCTCGAAGGCGCTCGGAGGCGGCTTCCTTCCGTTCGCCGCGACGCTGGTCAGCGACCGCATCTTCGACGGGTTCTTGGGTGAGCCCGAGCGTGCCTTCTTCTACGGGCACACCTATTGCGGCAATCCGCTGGGCGCGCGGCTCGCGCTCGAGGTGCTGCGCGTGTTCGACGAGGAGCGGGTGCTCGAGGGCGTGCGTACGCGTGCTGCGGTCGTGGCGCGCGCGTTCGAGCGGCTTCGTGCCCTTCCCGGCGTCACGCGAACGCGGGCGCTCGGCATGATTGGCGCCGCCGATCTCGGGGAGCGCGCGGGGTACCTCGAACCCGTGGGGCAACGCGTCTATCGCGAGGCGCTCGCACGGGGGGCCTACCTGCGCCCGCTCGGCAACACCATCTACGTCGCTCCGCCCCTCAACATCCCCGAAAACGACCTCGCCGAGCTGCTCGACATCGTCGAAGAGTCCGTGCGTGCCGCGCTGGCGTGACGCCCGGAAGCTGCTCTTCCCCGAGGTTGAGCGGTACTGCAGCGCGTGTCAGCTTAGCGCCCGATGGCCCAGCGCAGGCGTTACTTGTTCGTGTGCGTGAACAGGCGGCCCGACGGCACCCCGAAGGGATCGTGCGCGGCGCGCGGCGGCGTGGAGCTGCACGCCGAGCTCAAGGAGATGCTGAAGGCCCGCGGGCTCGCGGAGCTCGAAGTGCGGGCGTGCACCTCGAGCTGCCTGGATACGTGCTGGGCGGGGCCGACGATCGCGGTGGAGCCCGATCACTACTTCTACGGGCGCGTGACGCGCGCGGATCTGCCGGAAATCGTCGAAGCGCTCGCGGAAAATCGGCGCGTCGAGCGGCTCGTCCTCACGCCCGACGACTTCGTGGAGCCGCGCGAGCTCAAGAAGCGCTCGCCGTGAGCGCTCGGTCGACGCGCACGACGGGAACGCTTCGGGGAGCGCGCGAGCTCGACGAGGGCTCGCCGCGAGCGCTCAGTCGACGCGCACGACGCGAACGTTCGTTTCGGACGTTTCGGGATCCACGCGCACCAGGAGAAAGTGTCGCCCGATTCCGTCGAAGCGTTCGGGGATCGCGCCGCCGCCGCCGCTGATGTACGCCGGAATGCCCGCGTTCTCGAACGCGTAGAAGCTGTGCACGTGTCCGTAGAACGTGCCGTCCACGCCGCCTGCGCCGAGGATGCGCAGCAGCTTTGCGGCCTCGGCGCGACTCGAGAAGGCGCCGTTGCGCAGGCCGATGGGCTCGCGCGGCGGCACGTGCATGAATACGAGGTGCGTCCCGTTTCGAGCCGCCTCGATCCACTCGCGCAGCCAGTCGTACACGAGCGGATCGACCGTGGCGCTCGCCGAATCCAAGAACGTGAAGCGGACGTGGCGATAGACGAAGCTCTGGCTGCCGCGCCCGAATATCGAATGGTAGGGGACGTCCTCCTCGCCGAGCTCGTGATTGCCGAGCGTCGTGAAGATCGGCATGTCGAGCGCGCGCATCTCGTTCTGGAAGCGCAACAACTCGTCCGTGCTCCCTCGCGACGTGATGTCGCCCGAGAACATCGCGAAGCGCGCCGAGGACTCGGCGTTCATGCGCGCGAACACGTCGCCGACGCGATCGATCGCTTCCTGCACGTCGGCCAACGCGATGAAGTCGAAGGGCTCGCGTGAATCCGCATCGGGCGGGCGGACTTCCAGGTGCGTGACACCGCCCGCCTCGACGGCGAGGTCGAAGCGCCGCTCGGTGGCGCGGGGCGCATCCGCGGCGAGGGGCCGTTGCTCTTCGCCGGCTTCGCCCACGAACACCTCGGCGTCCGTCACCACGTTGCGGACGTGCACGCTCCACGTCGCGTCGCTCTCGGGCGGCGTGGTCAGGCGTACGCGGAGCACCGGAGCGTTCGCCCAGAGCTCGAGCACGCCCGGCTCGAAGCGACGGATTGCAGCCAACCCGTCCTCGACCGCGACGGCGCCGAAGCTCGCTTGTGCCCGCCCGATCTCGAGGTCGCGGCGCGCGCGCTCCTCCGAGACCCTGAGGCACGCCGTGCCCGTGAGAGCGAGGGCGAAGAGCGCGATGGATGTGCGTGGGTTCATCGTGCGGCGCCTCCTTTCGTGATCTGGTCGCTTTCGAACAGGCTCGAGTCGAGCAAGAGTTGCGTGGTCACGACGAGTGCCGAGCCTGCGGCGAGCTCGAGCGCCGCGCCCACGCCCCGCGCGAAGAACAGCTCGGTGCGCTGCTCGAAGAAGCCGAGATAGCCCACGCCGATTCCGGGCACGAGCAGACCGCCGG
>QGUH01000737.1 GCA_003242355.1 Pseudomonadota bacterium | reverse complement strand
CGGCATCGACGGTAAGCGGGGCGCGTTCGCCTTCGCCACGCCGAAATCGAGCACCTTCGCGATCTCCTGATCGTCGTTGCGGACCAGGAAGATGTTGCTGGGCTTGATGTCGCGGTGCACGATCCCGGCTTCGTGCGCGCGGGCGAGCGCACGGCAGACGTCGCTCACGATGCGTGCCGTATCCTCCGGAGAAAGCACGCGTTCGCGGACCAGGCGCTCCCCCAGGCCCTCGCCTTCGAGGAGCTCCATCACGATGTACGGAGTCCGCGTCCCCGGATCGACACCGTGATCGAGAATTTGCACGACGTGCGGACTCCGCAGCTGGGCGGCCGCCCGCGCCTCGCGATGGAAGCGAGCGAGCGCCTCCGGACGGCGCGCGATGCTCGCATCCATGAGCTTGACCGCGACGGGAGCGCCGAGATCGAGGTGCTGTGCGCGCCAAACTGCCCCCATGCCGCCACGGTCCAACAGCGCCTCCAGCCGATATTTCCCGGCTATCACCTCTCCGGCCTGCATGGGGGGCATCAGGGTGACTCGGCTCCCTTCGCGACTCAACCCCCCCTCGGCCCCGCGCGCTTCCGCGGCGGTTCCCGCCGGCGGAGCGCGCGGCCCCGAAGGAGGTGGCCCATCACCCGGATGGGCCCGCTCCTCCTGCCGTGAATCGGACAATGCCGGCTCGGCGACCTCCGCTCGCGTCATGGCATTGCCCGTTCGCCCTGCTCACATCCCGTCGGCCTTCGACGGATAGTACTGCTTCCGCGGCACGAAGATGAGCGTTATTCCTCCGAGCCGTCTTTCGTCGCACGTCAAGTGGGTGATTTGGATGGCATGAGCCACGTTGGGAGCCTTCGACGGCGTCACCTTGAGGAGTACTTGCACCTGTTCTCGCGGCTGCAAATCGATCGACCCCATCTGGTTGATCGGCATCCACGAACCTCCGCCCGATGCTTCGCCCTGCTGGGGCGAAAGCGGTCCCAATGGACTGATCAGAGTCGGCGACACCGCCTGCTGAACGCCTCTTCGGACCCAAACCTGCCCGGCTGGAGCGAATCCGTTCACCCCGGCCGCAGTGAGCTGATAGTCGATCATCGGACTGGAGGTGAGATGATCGATGGCAGCCTGATCGCTCGCCGCGTTCGAGTTCAGTTGCTTGAATCTGAGTCTGGTATTTTCTAGCCGCTCGAAGCGTGGATTGGACGCGGCGAAGCCATAGTACATGTGGGACCCCATGGCCGGTTGCTGCTTCGCTAGGTGGACGTTCCATATCGCAGTGCGGGGATCGGTCTCCGGATGCTCCGCGTCGTATATCTGTTGGGTGCAGCCCCCGCCGGGAGCATAGGGCATCCAGGCCTGCGCCATGAACGCCAGGTGGCCCGAATAGGGCGCGGCGATCGTCCCGTCGAACACGACGTTCCCCTGATACAGACCCGGCCCGCTGGGAACGGACTGCGGAGGTACGTTCGCCGTAATGTCCGGGAGCCTCCTGCCTTGCTCGGCAAGGAACCCAGTGGTGGGAGGCGACCAGAACAGGCGTACCTTGACGCCCTCGGCGAAAGCGTTTCCCTTGTTCCCGACGGCGATCTGGAGGGGGTAATAGCCGCTCGTGACGGGAAGGCCCGGTGTTATCGCGAGGTTCTCCCAAAAGATATTGGGGGGCGAGGCATTCGGATCGTAACCGAGGAAAATATCGGGACAGGCAGGCATTTGAGGTTTCTCCTTTCGGCCTTTCGTGAACGTCGAGAACTGCTCAATGCGCGAGCACGGCATAGACGTGCCCCAGCGCATAAGACGGGTACGCCAAAATCGCGGGAACGGATGGAAGGCTCGCGTTGTCGAAATTCTGAGTGGTCCAGGCCCATAGCTCCGTGGGACTGCCGCTCACCTCGATGCCGACGAGATCGTCGGCGACGAAGAAGATCCAGTAGGTGCCCGGCTCGAGCACCGTGCGCGGAACCTCTCCCCACGTCTTTCCATCCACGGCGACGAGCTCTCCCGTCTGCGCGATCAGGTCCTGGGGCGGAGTGCCCAATCCATCGTTCGCCGTGTAGATGCCGAGTCGCAGCCTCACGCCGGGAGTCGTCGTGACGGCGCCCAGAGCCAAGAGCTCTCCGGTTTTCGTCACGTCGATCCGCGTTCCGGCGAGGATGTTGGGGTCGAAATGGAGCACGTCCGTGCCGGCGCCAGGGAACCCCCATTCGAGGGGGCACTCCCCGTCTTCGCACGCGGGGTACTCACAAGCGTTGAAGCAGGCGCCGCAGTGAGCGGGATCGGTGCGGACGTCGATTTCGCAGCCGTTCTTCGTCTTGTTCCCGTCGCAGTCTAGAAAGCCCTCCCGGCACTCTCCGTCGCACTTGCCGCCCCGACACTCGACCTCGATGTTCTGGGTCGAGCAGGCACGCCCACAGACGCCGCAGTTTTCGACGTCGGTGTCGAGGTCGATGACCGTGCACGTCCCTTCGATGCCGGGCAGATCGCAGGCCTCGCATTCGCCAGTACACGCGCTATCGCAACAAACTCCATCCCGGCAGTGTCCGCTCTCGCATTCGTCGTTGCTCGTGCACGGGGCACCGAGGGCGTGCCGACAGTCCCCATCTTTCTCGTAGGTGCAGCCGATTGGGCAGAGGCCGTCCCCACTCTCGCACCGCAGGCATTCTCCTCCCTTGCACCCGTGCTCGCAGGGCTGAGAGTCGTATTGACCATTGTCGTTGCAGACCAGGCGCGTATCGCCCTTGCAGCGCCGCTCACCGGGCGGGCACTCGCCCGTGCACTCGCCGCCCCGACAGACGAAGGGGCACTCGCTGCGCGGCTTCAGTTCGCCCTTTTCGTCGCACTCGAGCACGACGAGGCCGTCGCACTGGCGTTCGTTCGGGACGCACTGCTCCACGCAGCCGAGCTCGGGCGAGCAAACGGCCGCGCACTGCTCGCCCGCGTCCCACGTGCCCTCCTCCGTGCAGGTGAAGAACCGGTTACCGACACACCGCGTTTCGGCCGCAGCGCACTCGGCGCACGCGTCTCCGCTGCAGCCGAACGCGCAGGGCTCGTGCTCCGCCCACTCGCCGCCCTCACAGCGGAACGTCCATCC